>JBDTKK010000237.1:0-3583 GCA_039935335.1 Chitinophagaceae bacterium | reverse complement strand
AGAAAGTGAGATGAGTACAGCAGAATTGAAGGAGAAAATTGTAAAAGAAATCATCTTATCAGATGAAGGAAAGTTTCTTGCAGCAGTAGCGGCATTTATTGATAATAGCCAGTAGCTAAGTGATATTGAGGTCGTTGATGCTTTCTACGATAGATTATGATTGTCGTCGGGTGTTGCTGGAATTTGTTTCGAAAATGATTGGTTCGCCTGATAATCATTGCTGTGGCAATATGAATAGTCCGGCCGAGTAGGTCGTATCCTGTCGGTAGCGCCTGGAGACTTATTAATTTCCGAAATTATATTTGGACTAATTATTGCTCCTGGCGCAACAATAATCTGAACAAAATGGGAAACCAATAAGAATTTATATTTCTAATTTAATTATCATTTTATTACTGACGTTTACCAAGAAATATACGTGTGTACTTTATATTACTATCGGTCCCTGGTTTTTCTAAATACCAATAAGTATTTATCTCTACATTTTGTTTTGTGCTATCCACACGCATGTAACCATATATCCCGCTCGCGGCTTTGATTTTATTCACAGCGAAAAAATAGCTAATGAACCTATAGTTGTCAGCCCCATTAATGCCAGTGTCAACTGCTTGAGAAAAGCCATACATGAAATAGTCCGACCATGTCCCATTGCCCAGTGGAACTGTTTTGTTTACTATCGTGACAACAGAATAGACATTTGGCGAATCGGTATAATAGCCTTTCCATCTTCCATAATAGAGACCGCCATGGTTTTCTCCCATATTGTTTCTTCTAATGGTTAGGCTTTTCGTCATTGTTAGTACAGTATCTTCGTTCGGGAAGCATGATGTGTTTCTTTTTTTATGTATAGTAAGTGTGATTGGAATTGTGGAGCTATCTGGCGCGGTCGTAAAATTGAGCTCCACGCTGTCTTTAGCATATACTCCGGCCCCTATTTTCCATTCATATGAATCAGCGCCTTGAGATACTGCTTTGAACACTACGGGGCCCCCGTCGCAAGTATCGTCAAGTAGGTTTTCAAACGCTGGCAGGTCGTAGTATGTCTTCTCGTACATGCGGAAATCAGCAGTTAGCGGTTGCAGAGATAGGCAAGGGTTATAATTCGGGCAATTGGGGTCGTTCGGGTCTTTGCATTTCTTTTTACAAGAAGGTAGAACTACAATCGCCATTGTGGTGAGAAAAACGACTAACGTTATATCAGAAAGCGATATTTTTTTCATTGTTTATGCTTTTAATCCAATTGCTTGTTCAGAGGTACATTACTTGCCAGTGCATACACTAGGTTTTAAACTACTTAATTTTGCTTTTTCATGTCGTCTATTTGCTTCTGTAATTGAATTATATACAACGTTAGTTCCTCCACCTTTTGAAGAAGCTTCACCTGATTTGCACCTAAATCAACGCCACTATTACTTACCTCTGCCGAAGTAGGGATATCGGGTAGATGGTGATTTGCTTGGATGTAGTTATCTAACTGAGGTATCGTTCGCAACTCGTAATTAGCATTGAAAACATAATCAGCCCAATCGGTAATTTGTACAACCTCTTTACGACAGATAATATCACCATCCACACTCAAGCGATAACCTGCATACGAATTAATTGCCTGCATAGGGCCAACGCGGAGATTACCACCAATCGAAGCGTCACCACTTCCGGCAATATCCCCCACTACATCCAAAGCTTTCGTAGGTGTTGCTGTACCGATACCTACTTCACCCCCTCCATCAATATAGAAATATGGAATTGGCGCGGAAGTAGAGCCAGGGCCATATGTTGTGGTATGCGATATTTCTACAACATTGCTCGGTGCTGGCGAAGTATAATCTCCTACCCAATAGTCGTTATTGATCCTTAATGCTGGAATTGGAGGAATTGTTGTGAGACTTCCAGACATAAACGGATCTTGCCTATAATTGGCGTTATCAATTTGTAGATTTGCGGTTGGGTTGGTTTGACCTATGCCCACATTATCACTCGTTACAGTCTGGCCTGGGTTAATGCCAGGTGCCCATTGTGCATTTGCGCTATTATTATACACTAGGAAAACAGCGATTGCTATAATTGTCCGTTTCATGAATTAATTTATTTTTTTTGAAAAAAGATGAACGTCCTTCGGCCATTAACGAGAGGGCAGGTTTTACAAAGAATAAAAAGAAGGCGGCGCGTGAATGGCTTTCCGGAAAATCAGTTTGCAGTTTCCAAGAAAATATAAAGAGCAATATACACATTCCATCCACGATGAAATGTCTGCAAAGCGGCAGGTATATTTTGTGACTTTCTGGAACATGATTAATTGACTTGCGAGCTTAAAAGTACAAACTTCCCAACCCAATCTCAAGAAATTCCTAACAATAACAATGCGTTAACAGATTATAACCATTGGTAGCTTTTCAACAATCAACCCATCATAGATCACAAGATTTTTCACTTAATTCCCCACCCCTTTCACAATCGCATCTGCCGTAATCGGCATGCCGTCATAATTCAGTACCGGAATCAATTTTTCCGGAGAAATATTGAGTTCTATCATTAGCAAACTGCGGAGTTGCGCATCTCGATTTTGCTCTACTACAAACACCGTTTCGTGAGCGCCAATAAAGTCGAATACATCTTGCCCGAAAGGAAATGCCTTTACGCGAATAGCATCCATTTCGATGCCTTTCTCGTCGAAGATATCCAGCGCCTCTTCCACAGCATAGCAGGACGTGCCAAAGAATAAGATCGCTTCTTTGTTGTGTTGGCCACGATCATAAATCTGAGCGGCAGGCACCAGCGTTGCCGCAGTATGCCACTTGCGCATCAGTCGGTCCACATTGCGCTTGTATGCCGCGCCATCTTCGGTATAAGCAGCGTATTCATCGCGCGAAGTGCCGCGGGTGAAAAAGGATCCTTTCGTGGGGTGCGTTGCAGGATAAGTACGATAAGGAATGCCATCATTCTCGGTGTCTAAGTAGCGACCGAAACGTTCCATTTTATCCAGCATTTCAGCATTCAAAACCTTACCTCTTTTGTAGCTGCGACTGTCGTCCCATTCAAAGGGTTCAGACACATGATCGTTCATGCCGAGGTCCAAATCCGTAAGTACGATAACAGGGGTTTGTAATTGCTCTGCGAGGTCAAGAGCTTCGGCTGTCATCTCGAAGCATTCCTTCGGTGTGGACGGGAAAAGCAAGACGTGTTTAGTGTCGCCGTGAGAGGCATAGGCAGCTTCCATCACGTCGCTTTGTTGGGTGCGTGTGGGCATGCCGGTAGAAGGGCCTGTGCGTTGTACATCTATCAACACAGCAGGTACTTCGGCGAAGTAAGCAAGCCCCAAAAATTCATTCATCAGGCTAAGTCCGGGACCGCTGGTGGCAGTGAAGGAGCGAGCACCATTCCAGTTGGCACCAATCACCATTCCAATCGCAGCAAGCTCGTCTTCGGCCTGTACAATGGCGAAGTTTTTTTCGCCAGTTTCTTTATCAATTCTATACTCTTCGCAATAGTCTGCAAAGGCTTCTACCACGGATGTGGAAGGCGTGATAGGATACCAAGCCACGACAGTAGCACCGCCATAAACTGCGCCTAATCCGCAGGCAGT
>JBDTKK010000236.1:0-6530 GCA_039935335.1 Chitinophagaceae bacterium | reverse complement strand
GATGGAAAGGATGGCTATTGGATGCTTCATGAAGTCTGCGCTTTTCTTTATTCAAAAATACGGGACAGGGATTCTTTCTGTCGTTTGCTGCTGGTTAAAGGCATTAAGATTTTGGGAAATTTTACTTCCAATTTTCGGCTAGGCAGGCATTACTATTTCCCTTGCGGCTGATGGCCTGACGAAGTCAAGGACTCGAAAGATGGAAAGGATTCGCCCCGTTTTATTTTCTAAAGTTGAGGGAGGCTTTTCGGTGAAAAGCGGAATTGTTCTGAATTTTTTATACCCCATCCGGGAATCAAGGTAATTCGTTCCAGATTGGAGATTATACAAGGGCTGAAAAAACCACGAGGGCGAAATACGCGTAGCGTAAAAAAAGAGCTTTTTTTATTTGATTATAGTTGACCCTGATGCCGTTTGAAATAAAGGAATGAGTATATTGAAGGTATCCCAACCATTAGCCCAATAAGAGATAGCATTACTGAACCCATGAACCGTGATGGTAATAAAAAAGAGCTTAAAACAAGCAGAAGACCGCCGGTAAACCATATCCAACCTGCAAGACGATGAGTGGCACGCCAATTTGAATCGTCAGCAAGCGTCCACGGCAGCCTTATTCCAGCAAAGTAATTAGGCTTGATACTATACATTATATTTCCGAGGAAGGCAAACAAGAGACCGAGAAGGGGAAAAAGGATTTTGTTCACAGAAATAACATTATCTGCGGCAAGAATCGTAACGAGGTTTATCGCGCTCAGAAATATTGGCGTTCCAATCGCAAGCCTGTCAAAAGTCGAAGATGGCTGCTTCCCATTTCTTTTCGGATCGATGCGATGCAAATTTCGAAAAAGCAGAAACAATCCAATCCCAAGTCCCGCCATTCCTCCATTGATTATCCAGAGCGCACCTTTCGAAGTATAATCGTTGGGAACACCTTGTAAGTCAAAATGGGTTGGAACGGTAAGTGGCATTCCATGCCAAATAGAAGCAAGATAAATTAACGGTGCAATGCTTACGAAGATGCAGATTGACAATTGTAGTTGTTTTTTCATTTAGTATCCTTTTTATTTTTGGAAGAGAATTTTAATAACCACGCGAGAAGTTCATCCACTACTGTAACATTAAGGCTATAAAGGATAAATTTTCCTTGCCTTTCGGCTTCCACAAGCAATGCCTGATTTAATAAATCCAGATGATGGGAGATGCTTGGTTTTGTCATGTCGAAATGTTCAGCAATTTCCCCAGCGGTCATCGGCCGTTGGCGAAGCAGTTCTAATATTTGACGCCGTGTTTCATCATTAAGCGCTTTAAAAACCATTTTCACGGTGTGAAGATAATTAAACAATTAGACAACCATCTAAATAAAAAATCGTCTGGCGATTTCATTGCGAAAAGTTGTGTCGACTTCCCTTATCCAGCTTCCCGCTACCCACAGTTTCCGGGTTTGCCGGGGCCGGCGGCACATGGAAGCGGCTAGAAGATTTTGGAGCAAACATGTAGTAACGTTTCCAACAAAACAATTCACGCCGTTTTCCTTGAGCTGGATTTGTATTCCTCTTATAGTCGTTTAACTCCAACGAACCAATTTGGCCGATTGGCGATTGACAAAAAATATCAAGGACAAGGAATTGGGAAAATCTTGCTGATTGATGCGCTGAAAAGGAGTTATGAAATTTCAAAGGAGATTGGTTCCTTCGCGGTTGTGGTGGACCCGATTGATGAGGAGGCGGAGCAATTTTACAAGAAATATGATTTTTTGAAGCTCCCAGATAGCGGAAAATTGATGTTGGGAACTGGGACTTTGAAGGAGGTTTTTGAGTGATGGGGGAATTTTTTTGGAAGTTTTGTACCTTAGCCGAAAATCAGGACATTTCGTTCAATCTGCTGACAGTACAGTAACGAAAGAGTCAGGAAATGTCAAAATCTCTATGAAATTCTTAAAATTATTGTTCACGTTTCTTTTAATAAGCTCATTATTACAGGCTAAAACACTACACTATAAGAAGTATGTATGCTCAAATGGGTGGATGCTTAAAATTGGCAGTACACTTAAATTTGGGTTAACAAAGAATGATAGTATCGCGTACTTATATACTAAACCACCTTGGGCGAAAGGGAAAGAAAAGCCTCATGAATTGCCTCGTAGTTATGGCAATCGGATAATGACAATTACCGACATTGAAAAGAAATGCTTTAAAGAGAATTGCTTCGTGGCAGTTCATCTAAAATCAGATACTTTAGACGAAGCTGTATTCTACATAGAAGACGCTATTGAAGACAAGAACAAAAATTCAGGACTGACTATACCCGACTTTGAAAAGTACAACACCTGTCCAGTTAAGATAGATAAGTTTTCAATTGGCCACAATTCCATTGGTAGCCCAATTGTCTATGTGAAGTTCACAAATGTTGGATTAAACAAAATAGTTGGCATTAAGTTCCACGTCTATTGCTACGATTCGTTTGGCGAAGATGTAAAAATTGGGTCTGACGAATATTATGAAGGTTTGTATCAAGTTCCGCTAAACCCTCAATCTACACGCAATACAGAATGGACATTATATCTTTATGATAGGGCTACTAAGTTTTCAGTTGGCATTGAGCAAGTTCAATATGAATATGACTTTGTCCAAAAGCCTTGGAAAAATTTAGACCATATCCTTGAACATGAATTACCAAACGACTTTTACGACTAATTCAAATAATGATTTGCTGCGAAGTTTAAAATACTATTAGGTTAGAAAAACGGAGCTATTTAAAAAACAATCGATTCAATGGAACTTTATTACATATTGGATAATGTTATTTCAAAAAAGAATGACTTGACTATTGGAACTAGAATTTTAAAAGTGTCTTGCGGCCTTTTTCCGTTTAAAGCAGGTGATGGCCCGTATCGAACATTAAGAGATTTAAGGAAAAGTTCAACTCGATACAAAAGTTTACAACAGGGCAACCCAAAACGAGCGCAAAAAATATGCGGAGATAAATTTATTATAAATATAACAAATAAAATCTTATACCCTTCACTACATGAAGACCAATTTGAAGGTACGCTTATTGACATGATTACCCACGTTATATTGGGGACAATAACTAAGGACAACGTTTCTGGTATTCATTTCTTTAATCCTAAATTTCATAGGATTCTTGAAACGACAAAAGCGAAAAACGAAAAAGGCATATGGGAAGCTAAAATCGAAGCCAAAAGACCTAATAAGGTTGATTGGGTAAAGAAAGTCAGAACTTCTACTTTCTTTCCTATTGAGTGGACAATGGAACTATTGGTTCTAAAAATTAGTGAAGCATTTGAAAACAAAAAGAAATTGACTGAATCGAGATATATTGGTAGAACTAAATGTGAAATAGACATTGTTTTTATAATGGACGGGAAAAGGATAATTTCAGTTTTTCCGATGTACGATTAATCTCCCTATCTATTTTGGAAGATTAGGATTTGCGCAATGAAGCTTTATTGCCAACGAGCTGGTGATTCCGTGTCGCACTCTTATCGTCGCTTGCACGGAATGACAGAAACCCCAGCATCACTTGCTTGGTTACTTGTCCTCAACTTAATTAAAGATGAGAAATAACCCAATCGATTCACTTCGGGCGAAAAAGTCTATCTATTCATAACTTTCTCCTTTTGATTTTCTACTAATCCCCCACCTTTAAACCTTCCATCCCTCCCGCCGTCTAAACCCCCGCACAACCATGAATGAATACCTCGGATATACGGATGATACGGCGCTGCTGGCGGCTTTTGCCGTAGAAGCGACTAAGGAAAAGGCTTTTACGAGCCTGCTGAAGAAGTACAGCGAAAGGCTTTATTGGCATATCCGCCGCATGGTGGTGAGCCATGAAGATGCTGATGATGTGCTACAAAATGTGAGCATTAAAATCTGGCGCGGACTCGGCTCATTCCGGGAAGATGCGAGCCTTTATACCTGGCTATATCGCATTGCCACCAACGAGTCTTTGTCCTTTATAGAAAGTAGAAAAAAGCGGGCAACGCAGCATCTCGATCAGGGCGAAAACTTCCTTAGCAATAAACTAGTGGCCGAAAAAGGCTTTGACGAAAAGAAGATAGAATGGAAGCTACAACAAGCCATTCACGCATTGCCTACCAAGCAACAACTCGTCTTTAATCTTCGCTATTACGACGAGATGCCTTATGAACAAATGAGCGCTGTGACCGCTACTTCAGTAGGTGCATTGAAAGCATCTTACCACCATGCAGTAAAGAAAGTGGAAGCGTTTATTAAAGGAGAATTTTAAACTAATTGCAGAACTAAAAGTCAGAGAAACTGTGAGCAACGAAAACGAGATATTGACCGAACTAAATGCGCTGGATAGTGCACTGGGAAAGCTTTCCAAGGAAATGCCCTTTGAAATACCCATGGGCTATTTTGAAAAGTTACCCGAGGAATTGACTGACATTTCAAGGAACGAAAATGAGCCGCTGGCTGCGTTTTCCGACACTAAGAAAATGCCCTTCGATGTACCTAAAAATTATTTTAAAAAACTGCCGGGACAACTGACTACGACGAGTTCATTTGTAGGAAGCAATACCGAGCAAGACGAGGAACAGGACGTTCCCGAAGGGTATTTTGAAAGCTTGGCCGAACGATTGACAGCGCATGTTAAAGCTCAGGAAAGCCGCAAACGACTAACGATTTCTTTGGGTGCTTTTAGAAAAGTTCGTTGGGCAGCGGCAGCAGTTCTATTGATTTCAGCTTCCTTCGGCACGATGCGCTACCTACAGTTGCGGAACGCACCAGACGCAGTGGCAGCGCGGCAATTGTCCACAATAGACCCGAGTGAATTGGCCAGCTATGTGGACCAACATTTAGATGAATTTGACAATGACAATATTGAAGCTGCAGTTTCCGCAAATAAAGTCGATGTCAATTCTACCCTATCAAATATCGATGAAGCAAGCATTCAACAATACCTCAACAATACCGAGGAATCCAATCCTCCTAGCCGTAATTAAAAAACAAAACGATGAAACGTATCCTTTGGCTTCTGTTTATAGCCGCATTCTTTACTGTAAATTCTGTCTCGGCGCAACAAGGCCGCCATGGCGACCGCATCCATGCTATCAAAGTGGGCTACCTCACCGATCGGCTAAATCTTAGCCCGGATCAAGCCACACAGTTTTGGCCGGTTTATAATCAATTTGAAAGAGACAAAGGCGCTGCACGACGGGCTTTCCGCGAGAAATACCAAAAGGGCAAAAACATAGAAAATCTAGACAATCCTGGGCAGTATATCGACGATAATTTGGACTACCAACAGCAAATTCTAGACTTGAATAAATCTTATAAAGACGCGTTCTTAAAGGTGATTTCGGCGCAGCAATTGGCGGATTTGTACCAGGCGGAACGGGATTTTAAGAAGTTGCTGATTCAGCAGTTGCGGAATCGGCGGGGGAGGAATTGATTCGAGATTAACCACTAAGACACTAAGCGCACTAAGAAGCACTAAGGTGTTGGGAAAGTCAAGCAAGATTTACAAGCTACATCTGCATCATCGGTGTTTTCACATCGTGGTAGAATAGGAAATTCCAATGCGCTTTTTTCCCTTCTTCTGCCCATTGCATGCGCAGGTGCATCGCCTTTTTGCCATCAAAATCGTATTTGGCCACGTACTTCATTTTGATTTGTTTCCATTGCGGTGCTTCATCACCACCAAAGAAATGCGTGGTGTGTTCATCATCTATCAGGTAAACAATATGCTGCGGACAATGCGCACCGGTATGCCGAAAACTAATGTGCTCGTTGATCCGTCCTTCATTGCCGTCCAGCCATACTACTTGACCACTCGATAAAATGGGTTCTATTTTTTCGGGATGATAGGAAGGCGAGCCTGATGCTAAAGCAAAATCCGCCTCGGGGCGATAGATGAAATATTGGGCGTTGGAGAAAGAAGGCTTCTGAATTCCATTGGCATCCACTTGCATAAGGCCGCCTGCGTGGTCTTTATGGAGATGACTTATCAGCACTTTGGTGACTTGGTCCGGCGTGTATCCCGCTTTGCGAATGTTGGCATGGAGCTGCATTTCGCCTTCACTATTCTTAAAACCTAAACCTGTATCCAAGACCAAAACTTCCTCTCCGGCCACCACCAAAAAGGGTTGCACTTCTACTAAAAGCGAACCGATTGGCCGTTCGTTCAGGATGTGTTTTTCTACATCAAAAGGAACAAAAATCTTGTCGCGGCCAATAGTGAAGACGCCTTCGGAGAGCGGATATGCGGGCATGGATGAAATGTTGAAACAGGGGTAAAATTAGGTTGGAGAATTTTTGGGGGAATGTTTAATGAATGAGTGGTTGAGAATTATAGCGCATTGTTTGTAAATTTTCTATAAAAAGCTAACTTTAGGAAAAATATTTCCATGAAGAACATTTTGTTCCTGATTTGCGTCGTGCTTTCAGCAAATCTTAATGCCCAACCCTTAGAAATAAGGAAACAAAAATGCATTGGCGGGCCTGCCGATGATGGCGCTAGTGGAATGATGCTAGAGTCCAACG
>JBDTKK010000235.1:0-4459 GCA_039935335.1 Chitinophagaceae bacterium | reverse complement strand
CTTGGATACAAACCGGGCGTAGCAGGAGTTTCAAGATGAAGGTGTATCCCATGTTCGCGTATGTCCCCATCTATTTTGTCTATCTGATGACCCAAAGCAAACGGCCATTTCATGAAGTTTGGGAGGGTTTGCCTCAGACGGGGAAGCACATCATCCTGCTCTACATGTGTTCCATTGTGATGCTCCAGGCATTTGCCTTCATCAGTGTTTCAGACCAATACAAGGCTTCTTGGATTTATTGGGCTTCGCCAATACAAGAACCAGGAGCGATTATGGCGGGTAGTTTCAAAGTGATTTGGGTGAAATTCTTTCTTCCCTTTTTTGTAGCAATTTCTGTGTTTGTAATAGCAATTTGGGGTCTTTCTGCTGTATTTGACGTGTTGCTGGCTCTTGTAAATGTTACGCTATTTGCAGCCAGTATGGCACGTGTAGCTTATAGGCGGTTTCCCTTCTCCCAGATAGACCAAACAGTAAAGAGCGGCTCTAAGTTTTTGAGAGCACTTATTGGTATGGCTATCCCCGGAGCGTTGGGCGTAGCGCACTATCTAGCACTTGACATGCTTTGGTTAAAGATGATTTTTCTGGTGCTTTCTTCTATCCTGCTTTGGCTAGTTTGGGATAGCTACGCGCATACGAGCTGGGCAGTTGTTAAGTCATCTGAAGATTGAGAAATTATAACCCCTGGAGGTTATAATTTCATTTTATAACCTTCTGGCTTTATAATTTCACTTTATTCCGCCTGGAGGTTATATTTGGTGATGGCTAAGAAGAAAGTCCCGCAGATACTTGCCGTGCTTACAGCCGATATTGTACGCTCGCGGCGTATTCCACAAAAGGCGCTAGAAGTCCGAATGACGCAGGTTTCAGAGGAAATTAGCAAGAGCCTAAAGTGCAGAAAAAATATTTTTGAGTTTTATCGTGGAGATAGTTTCCAAGCCTTGATCCCAGCAGATGATAGCCTCAAGGTTGCTTTATTATGGCGTGCTGCACTTATGGCCACAGTCGGCAAATACAAATGGGACGTACGGATAGCTATTGGCATTGGTTCAATTGACCATCAAGGTAAAACACTGGCCGCCTCTGGTGGTACGGCTTTCCAGCATTCAGGTGCTCTTCTCGACAACATGAAGCACAGCGATGTGCAGCGCATTGGCTTTAGTACAGACGACGAACAACTTGATCTTTGCCTGAACACTGAATGTCAGCTCGCAGAGGGTTTGATAAGCCGTTGGACTAACATTGGCGCCGAAACACTCTATCATTTGATGCTCTTCAATGATAAGCAGGATGCCCTTGCGGCAAGGATTGGCGTGACGCAGCCTGCCATACATAAACGCCTGCAAACGGCCAACTGGCCTGCTATTCGTCAATGGGAGCATCATTTCAGGCACACTATTTCCAAGCAGCTTTTACCCAATACTGAATAATCTTTCCAATGGACTATACCCTAATCGCTCGTTTGTTGGTGGCGCATGTCCTTGGGGATTATGTCTTACAGCCTGATGCTTGGGTGGCGCAGCGCAATCAAAAGCAATTTCGTGCACCTTATCTCTATCTGCATGCTTTGGTACAGACAACATTGGCTTTGCTCTTTTGTTTCAGTTTTCAGGATTGGTGGATTGCCCTAACGATTGGTCTTGGGCATCTTATTCTTGATGGTTTAAAGGCACTTTTTAAGCAGAATAATTTGGCGGGTTTCGTGATAGACCAGCTTCTTCACGTGCTTATCATTATTGGGTGCTGGTTGGTTTTGAACAATTCCCTTAACTACAGCTCTCTAAAGAGTATTTTCAGTACACCGCTGCTCTGGTGGCTGCTTTCAGGTATTTTACTCATCGCATTTTTACATCCCAAACTCATTGCACTCGCTATTAAATCCTGGAGGCTAGATATCCCAAAGGAAAGAGAGCCGCTCTATAGAGCAGGCCGTTGGATTGGCATTATGGAACGTTTGTTGGTCTTTGTATTTGTTTTGTTGGGGCAATATGCCGCAATAGGCTTTTTGCTGGCAGCAAAGAGCATTTTTCGTTTTGGAGATTTGCGGGAAAGCAAAGACAAAGGCCACACTGAATACGTACTCATTGGTACTTTATTGAGCTTTAGCCTCGCTATTTTTACGGGTATTCTTTTCCGATTGATTCTCGGCTATTCTTTCAACGGGATTTAGCTCAGCAAAAACTGAATATCGTCTCGCGTCAGTCGTTTCATGGCCGCACCATCGTCCGATACCAAGTCCGCAGCCAGCGCGAGTTTGCGCTCTTGCAACTGGAGCATTTTTTCTTCAATAGTGTCTTTGCAAATGAGGCGGTAAGCAAAGATGTTTTTCGTTTGGCCAATGCGATGGGTACGGTCAATGGCTTGTTGCTCCACAGCCGGATTCCACCAAGGATCCACAATATAGACATAGTCCGCAGCGGTGAGGTTGAGGCCAATGCCACCAGCTTTTAAAGAGATAAGAAATACCCGACAGGCCTCATTGTTTTGAAATTCCTGAATAGCTACTTCCCGGGCAGCCGCAGAACTGCTTCCATCAAAATAGACGTAAGGAATATTGGCTGCTTCGAGCTGTTGCCGGATGATGGCTAACATCCCTAAAAACTGTGAAAAAACAAGTACTTTGTGATGACCAACATTCTCTGTGATTTCCCGAATCAGCTCTTCACTTTTTACGGAATGATTGGGCAGTCTCACGTCTTCGTTTAGGATGGCCGGTGAGTCGCAAATCTGCCGTAAGCGCGTCAACCCTTGAAGGATGGAGAACTGCGCCCTTGCTATTCCACGCTCATCAATAAGCCCGAGAATGGACTCTTTGTAGGTGTTTCGGTAGGCATTGTAAATCTTTCGTTGCTCCGCGCCCATCTCGCAATACAAGATGGTTTCTGTTTTTTCCGGAAGGTCTTTTGCCACTTGTTCTTTCGTCCGACGAAGCATAAAAGGATAGGTAAGTTGCTTGAGTTGTTGGGTAGCATTTTCTTCGCGAAACTTATCAATGGGCATCGCAAATTCGTTACTAAAAAATTCCCTTGAACCCAATAGTCCAGGGTTCAAAAAGTTCATCTGTGAATAGAGGTCGAAGGTGTTGTTCTGAACAGGTGTACCGCTGAGCGCAAGTTTGTTCTCGGCATTCAACAGTAGCGAGGCTTTAGCCACCTGCGATTGCGGGTTTTTGATGGCTTGAGATTCATCCAAAATGACGTAGTCAAAACGCTGGTCGCGCAGCCAACGGATATCGCTACGCATGGTGCCATAGGTCGTGATTACGATTTGGAAATCGGCGAAGTCTTTTACATTATTTGCTCGCTTGGTGCCGTGATGGATAATGTGCCGCAGCCCTGGTGTAAACTTTCTTATCTCCGCTTCCCAATTGTACATAAGGGTAGTGGGGCAGATTACCAGAAATCTTGCTTCACTTTTTTCATTGGCAAATTGTTGGAGATAGGCGAGTGCTTGTACGGTTTTTCCAAGTCCCATATCATCGGCCAGAATGCCGCCCCAGCGTGCTTCCCGGAGGAATGCCAACCATTGAAACCCCGCTTGTTGATAAGGCCTTAGTTCTGCTTTTAATTCTGCTGGCGGCAGTAAATTACTGAAATCGCGGTCGATGATGGCTGCGAGTGTTTCTTTCCTTTCTTGTAAGTCCTGAAGCAAGCTTTCTTCGTCAACATCTTCAAGCAGAGCATCGAGTACACTAAAATGGATCTTTTTAAGCCGGAGGTTTCCGTCATGGTTCTCGCCCATTTTGATGAGCAAGCCATATTTCTTCAGCCATTCTTCAGGCAATAAACCGATGCTACCATCGCTAAGTGGTACGAACTGCTGATGATTGCCAATGGCCTTTTTTATGTCGGTGATGGTAACTTGTTGCTCGCCAAAAGAGACATTTACGGAAGTGTCAAACCAATCTATTTCCGAGTTCACGTGTACCTCTGTTTTTGGCTTGAAAGTGCTTATGCGCAGGCGTTTCAGGTTTTCAAAACCAAGTACAGGGATGTTGTGCTCCCGCATTTCATCCATAAATCGGAAGAACCAAGAACCTGCCAGCACGGCCTCGGAGGGAAGAAAAAGGCAATAATCTGTCTTTGACAACTTCATATCGCTATGAAGATTTTGAAGCATTTTCAGGGTGGCCGCTTCCGCTTCTTCGTTGCGCTTAATAATCTGAACCTTGTCATAGTGCGGTATAAGAATTTCACCTTCGTAACTCAGTCGAATCTCAGTGATTCCATAAATAAAGGCCGGTTGTAGCACCAAGAAATTGTCCCGCTCAGAAAGATACAGCCGAACGCTTGGCTTGGGAGCAATACTTTGTGCAATGAGTGAATCATCAAAAGAGACGGGTATCTCTTTCCGCCAGGTCATCACTTTCTCTGATAAAAAGGAAGGCCATTCACTCTGCTGAATTTGCATTTCCCCGGTTGGGAGAAATTCATTAATGAGCGGAATGAATCGAAGGTTTGCT
>JBDTKK010000234.1:0-2679 GCA_039935335.1 Chitinophagaceae bacterium | reverse complement strand
AGGCTTTGAATTTCCTGCGGCATGGTAGCCGAGAAAAGCAAGGTTTGGCGATGTTCAGGAATGCGGGTAATCACCTTTTTCACGTCATTGATAAAGCCCATGTCCAACATGCGGTCTGCCTCATCGAGCACAAAAACGCTTAGATGATGAAGGTTTACAAATCGCTGGGAAATGAGGTCCAGTAGTCGGCCTGGCGTAGCGATTAAAATATCCACTCCGCGTTGCAGTGCTTGTACCTGTGCGTGTTGGGAAACTCCGCCAAAAATGACGGTATGCCGAATGCGAAGGTTTTTACCGTATGCCGCAAAGCTTTCTCCAATCTGAATAGCAAGTTCGCGGGTAGGTGTCAGGATAAGACATTTAATATCACGACTTGTTTGGCCTTTTGTAGCCAGTTTGGTGAGTTGTTGGAGGATGGGAATAGCAAATGCTGCCGTCTTACCTGTTCCTGTTTGTGCACAACCGATAAGGTCATTTCCTCTAAGCAAAATAGGGATAGCGGCTTCCTGAATGGGTGTCGGGTTGGTGTAGCCTTCATCGTTGAGGGCGCTAAGAATCGGATCTATTAATCCGAGGTCATTAAAAGTCATAAATAAATAAATTGCCCGAATGGGCGAGCCGTAGCGGCTTCGATTGTAAGCGGCAAAGATACGGGAACACAATTTAAGGCCTAAATACCCCTATGAACTCTTGGAAAAGCATTGTTAGAAAACATTCACATAAAGGAATGCAAATTTTTTTGTCGCAAGATTTCAGGTATTTATAGATAATTGACACAAGAGAATACTTGGAGCATGAAATTTGTTTGAACTTGTGCCGTTATTCGTTCAATAACGAAACAAACTTCAACAAAATCTGTAGTTTTCCAGCTTCGCATGAAATACGTTCTTTTAGTCTTTTTTAGCCTGATCTTCTGCTTGAATTGCTTTCAAGCCCAAGCGTCGCATATCTATGGTGCTGATTTCTTTTATGAGTACGTAAGCGGAACGACTTACAAGATTTCATTGGTGGTTTATTATGATTGTAGTGGGAGTGCCTATACTCAAATATTCGGTTCTCACCCTGTAGTTACAGTCAAGAAAAACGGCACTAATGTTGCCACCATTACGCTGAGCCAAGAAGGAAGCAACGAAGAAGTAACTCCAGTTTGTAGCGCCGAGAAAGCCAATACCGCCTGCATCAATCCTGTAAATCCTTTGCCCGGCGTGATGCGCTATACCTATTCGGGCTTATACAATGTAACGAGTACCTCTAGCGATTGGGTATTTCGATTTGATGGCAATATGGGAACAGGCGGCGTGCCTCAAGCGGGCAGATCCAATAGCATCACAAACATTTCTGTATCCGCATCATCGGGGAGCGTAATGAGTTTGGAAGCCTTGCTCAACAATACTATCGGCCACAATTCTTCCCCAAAATTCACCACCATCCCGACTCCATTTTACTGCATTAATGTGCCCCAGCAATACAATCAGGGTGCCGTGGATATTGACAACGATTCCTTAGTTTATGCTTTGGCTCCAGGTCTTCAAGGTACCGGCTACGTCACCTATCTTTCCGGCTACTCTGCCACCAACCCTCTCGCTGTGGCTGCAGGGTCTTTTTCATTTAGTAATTTAACCGGACAGCTCAACTTTACACCCAATTTGGTACAGCGCAGTTTAGTGGTCAATGAAGTATCGGAATATAGGAATGGAACAATAGTGGGTACTTCCTCCAGAGAAATGACTTTTGTGGTGTTGGGTAGTTGTAATAGCAAGCCCGCATCGAGTACTATTGATACAAGTAAATCCACTACTAAAGGTGGTTTAAGTACCTCAACAACACGATTTAACGTGTGCCAAGGCACTGATTCCGTCAACTTTAATATCATAGCCTTAAACCCCGCAAACGATACATTAGTTGCCACGGTTTTAGGACTTCCTGCGGGTGCTATAGCTAACATCTCTAAAGATTCCACTACTCAACCGATTGTGAATATAAAATGGGCAGCCGCTGGCGCCGCTCCTGGAAGCTATAATTTCTTCGTCACTTACAAAGACAATGGCTGCCCCCTAACCAGTACCCAAACTGCTGCTTATACTATTGCTGTAATTCCGCCAAACGTATTGCAAAATACTATTGTCGCCGCGACCCATTGCATCCACAAAGCTTTTGTAAAGTATAATCTTTCCTATGGCTTAACACCTCGAACCGTCATTGTAAAAAAGGCAGGAATCCTTATTGACTCTTTCATCGACAATTCTGGCCTCGCCTATGATAGTCTGGCTATTGGTTCTTATGATATTGAAGTGAAATCCGACAACTTACTCTGCACTTCTAATTTTAAATTTACGGTAGTTGATAGTGGTTTATATCCCTTCAAACCACTCGTAGAATCTCCCATTTTCTATTGTCAAGGTGATGCAGCATTACCTCTGAAGGGTACAGCAGACAGCGGCGCAATACTCTTTTGGTACAATCCAATCGGGATAAAATTTACGATGCCGCTCATCCCCGCGACCGACACGCCCGGCATTTTCCTTTATCAAAGCAACCAACGTTTTAAGGTTTGTGAATCCTTGAAAGACAGCATTCTAGTCTATATAACCAAGCGGCCAATTGCTGCCTTCACCGGCCCTGACTCTCTTTGCCTCGGCGATACTGCCACCTTTGTTTTCAAAGGCTCAGTGGGCGTTG
>JBDTKK010000233.1:0-6143 GCA_039935335.1 Chitinophagaceae bacterium | reverse complement strand
CGTCTGCTTTGAGCTTGTTATTCCGCGCTGCATTGGCCAAGTCATTTACATTCTTAACAAGTCCAAGCAAGTTCTTCGTTTCAGTATTCTTCAATACCGGAACTATCAAATTGCCGTTCGGCAACGCCGTAGCCATACCAATATTGATGTCCTTTTTGATGATGATATTGGTGCCGTCCACACTCGCATTTATCATTGGCTGGCGCTTGATACAAGCCACAATCGCCTCTATAAATATCGGTGTGAAGGTGATTTTTTCCCCGTACTTCTTTTCAAATGCGCCTTTGTTCCGATTACGCCAATTCACGATATTAGTTACATCGCATTCGGTGAATGAAGTGACGTGCGGCGAGGTGGCCACACTGCGCACCATATGGTCCGCAATGAGCTTGCGCATCCTGTCCATTTCAATAATTTCTACATTGCCGGATAGGGTGATAGAAGGCGAGGCTACAGATGCGGAAACACTTGTACTCGCCGCAGCAACAGGCGCAGAAGGTGCTACCGGAGCAGCCACAGGAGCTTTTGCTTCTCCACGTGTAGCAACATGCCGGAGGATGTCTTTCTTAGTCACCCGACCTTCGCCGCCAGTCCCCGGAATGGTTTCCAGCTCGGCCATGCCGATGCCTTCTTTACCGGCAATATTGAGTACTAATGGGGAGTAGAATTTGTTACTACCCGCTGTCGCAGTTGCTACGGGCGCAGCACTAAAAGGAGCTACAGGCGCGGCTTTCGTAGGTTCGGCTTGAGGTGCTGGAGTAGCAGTTTGGGGAATTGCAACAGCCGAAGCACCACCCGCATCAATACGAGCGATGACTGTACCAACCGGAACTACATCATTCTCTTTAAAAAGAATTTCCATGATAGTGCCTGCGGTCGTAGAAGGCACTTCGCTATCCACTTTATCGGTAGCAATTTCCAAAACGGTCTCGTCCATAGCCACGGCATCCCCGGGGCTTTTGAGCCATTTCAACACCGTTGCTTCCGTGATACTTTCGCCCATCTTCGGCATTACTAAATCTACTATTGCCATAAAATTCCCTGCCCCAATTTTTAGGATTGAAACAGCGACAAAAATAGTGTCCCGAATGGATTTTGGGGGATATTCGTCTAAGGAATTGGTGCTGGAAAGTTCTTTTCTCCAGAAGATTGAAATAAAACCCGAGTTCTTTTTTATGGAATTTCCACTTCGCGCCATCTTAACCTCAAAGAAACAATAGCTCGTTTTGCACAGGCTTCCACATCATAGTCAACTAAATGACGAAGAATTGCTCCAGCAATATCGGAACAATGCAGACAACATCTGGTTGGGGCACTTACTGCAACGCCACACGCTGCTTCTTCTAGGTATTGCCATGAAGTATTTGGCCGACAAAGACGCTGCCGCTGATGCCGTCCAACAAATCTTTCTCAAAACCCTCTCCCATCTTCCTGACGAACCCATTGCCAACTTCAAAGGCTGGCTCTATATTTTGATGCGAAACCATTGTTTGCAACAGCTACGCGATAAAACTCGCTTTGCGGAAGATACACTACTGGAGCAGCTTTCAGCCGATGATGGAACAGACTTGGAGCGACTGCAACAAATGGAAATCACCCTTCAGGAAATGCAGGATGCCTTGCAAACTTTGGTGCTGGAGCAAAGAAATTGTTTGGATGCTTTTTACCTTCAAAAGAAGAGCTACACAGATATCATGGTCGCCACAGGCTTTAGCTTTGCACAAGTAAAAAGCTATATTCAAAACGGGAAGCGCAACCTCAAAATCATTCTTTCAAAGAACCTTAAACACCCGCAGCCATGAGCGATTTCAGCCAAATATGGAATCCGGGAGATGAAGGAAAAAACCTCCTCACCGAAGCGCAAATGCAAGGGTATTTGGAAGGCCGATTGAGCGATGAAGAACGCCGAATTGTAGAAGAATCTTTGAGCAACGAAAGTCCGGAAAGTGACGCTTTGGAAGGTCTTCAATTATTGACTGAAGAAGAAAGAAATGCCTTGCACTTAAAACTGAATGCGGAGCTTAGGAAATCTTTAAATAAAAAGCGCAAACACAGGCGGGACATGCCTTCCCAGCGCTGGACAGTACTCGCAATTTTGTTGATTTTATTGCTGGCAGTATTGGCTTATGTAGTGCTGTTTTTTGTGAAAAAATCGGTTTAACCCCCAATAACGCTCCGCATTTATAAGACGTGAATTGTATCCAGGAATTTCACTTGCCCTTGTTGGTACATTTCTTGCATTCTGCATTTCTATGAAAAGTTTTCTCATTGCCTTTTTGCTGCTCACTATTTCTTGCCATTCCGCCTTTGCGCAGGATGAAATGAATGAAGAGGAAAAGACTCCTGTGCAGACTCCTTTGCGCATACCCACCACATTTGGAAACTACCTCGTGGGTGCTAACCTGCTCTTCGCGAATGCCACTTTTCAGAAAGGTACGGATGCCAATTATTCGGTGGGAATTGCTCCGAAAGTTGGTGTATTTATTCTTCCCAACATCGCGCTGGGCTTGAATTTAAGCTTCAATGTGCAAGGGAATAAAAGCTCCCGAACAATAGATTATGCAGCTAGTCCATTTGCTCGAGTCTATTTCGCGCACAACAATGCTAATCAGGCTGCCCGACCTATACAGTTTTTTCTGGAAGGCGGGATAGGTTATGGCGGAACAAACTCGGAATATGATATTCCCGGAGGCACATCAAAAGTCTCTACTAATGGCCTTCATGTCTATGGCTTCCCCGGTGTTGATTATTTCCTGAATGAGCATGTGGCGGCGGAATTGGGCTTGCAGTATCAATTCATCGGTGGTCATCCTAATGCCAATATTCTGAGTTTGAATTTGGGCTTTCAGATATTTTTGGGAAGGTAGTTCGCGCAAAGGCGCAAAGAGGACGCAAAGGCGCGGAAGATGCACAGCTTCAAGTAATTTTTAAAAAAACAACTCCCCCAGATTGTTTTGAAGGATACTTAAGAAAAGAGTTTTCCGGCCATAATTCGTGTCTTCACGAATCAGCCTCTACAACTTCAACAACTTAGTAAAACTACTCTTCCCATTCTTAAAAATGATACACAGCAGTTAAGTGCCTTGCTGGAAATTATTCAAAGAAAT
Source organism: Chitinophagaceae bacterium (assembly GCA_039935335.1). Classification (GTDB taxonomy): domain Bacteria; phylum Bacteroidota; class Bacteroidia; order Chitinophagales; family Chitinophagaceae; genus UBA1952. The sequence goes on along the minus strand of JBDTKK010000233.1, from coordinate 3,036 downwards.
AGTCTGCCCTCCCATTCATACAAATAATTACCCATGCTTTAGAAATCTCGCTGAAGCCGCTCCCAGCGCAGCTTTCTACTTGGATGAATGGCAACAACTGCTTGTAACACCCATAGCACCTACTGTTGTATTTGGGGCTCAAATACGGCTCGTCAAGGTTCAATCTCCTACCGAACAAGAGAACATAGGAAGAGCAAGTAGAAGACTTAAGCTACGAACAATGGGCGCATCCGTTTTACCAAACCGATAGCCTCCGAAGTAGTCGCAGAAGTTCATCATTATGATAAATGAAAAGCAGAATGCTGGAACACTAAGTCGGTTGTTGATGATTTCGTAAACCACTTTGCAACCTCAACAGCAAAAGTTTTTTTCGTCGACGCAAACGGATGACTTAGCGCAGATATCACCACAATGGTAGCAGGCGGACTTCCGCCGCTTTGGGGAATTTTTCTCCTTTATGAGTTCGGATGCATTTAGAGTTGTGCTATCTGGTACTTCATTTTGAATGCTGGGAGTGTGAACATCTAAAGAGCACTTTGTGGTGATTGCAAATGACAGAGAATCTGATTTTGGTCAGTTTTGAAAATGAGGGTTGAAGCGGCGATTAAACCAAACTTCCTGAAAACAAAGACTCAAAAAGCAATTAAATCTAAACTTGCCAATATTAAAATTGCGCTTGCTATCTCGCCCTTTAACACTATAAAATATTAGCGTGATGATAGTAACAGTGACTGAAGGCGAGCAAATACAAGCCCTTTTGGATGCAGGTGCAGAGGCGAGAAAATCAAAAGAAAGCGCACGAAAATTTTTGCGGGATGCTGTATTATTTCACATCTTGTAAAACGCGTAAAGCAAAGCCCTGCAACTACAAAAGGATAACATTAGTTTTCTTTCATCTAACTTTACCATCCGCTCAAGTGCAAACATTCCTACCATCTACATGGATTGACTAAAAGCAAAATTTCCTCTCAATCCTGCTACATCTACACCGCTAACACAATGCTCCAGCATTTTACAAGCTTCTTTGAGAATTTTTTTTCAAAGGCATGAGTTTTTTTAAAGGAATAACTTACTTTTGCCGTCCCAAAAACATCCGGCCAGAGAATGCTTTTATAACTGAAAGCTTTTCTGCCCAACGGTTTCCGCCGGTGTGAGGGAATCATTTTTTAATTGCTAAAACTAATTATGGCAACAGAAACAACAGAAACCAAGCTCCAGAGTTATGAGCTAATGGTCATCTTCACGCCCGTGCTGGCAGAAGACGAGTACAAAGCAGCACAGCAAAAATTTACAGACCTTATTACTGGCAATGGCGGCTCAGTCGTGCATTCCGATGCTATGGGTCTGCGTTCTTTGGCTTATCCGATTGCTAAGAAGACAACAGGTCTTTATTGGTTGATTGAGTACCAAGCACCAAGTGATGTAAACGGTAAGCTGGAAATCCAAATGGGGCGTGATGAATCTATCATGCGCCAAATGATTACCCGCTTAGACAAGTATGCGATGGAGTTCAATGAGCGCCGTCGTAAAGGCATCAAGCTGGTACACACACCTAAAAATGCAGTGGAGGAAGTAGAAACCGACCACGAAGCATAAATCATCCATCGAATTCAGGAGCAATAACCAAGGTTCTATTCCTTTATTATTCGCACTGTTTTCTAAAAACAAGCAACAAAATGGCTAAGCAAAACGATATCAAATACCTGAGCACTGCTCGCGTGGACAACCGTCCAAAAAAATACTGCCGTTTCAAGAAACTCGGTATCAAGTACATCGATTATAAGGATGCTGAATTTCTTAAGAAATTCTTGAACGACCAAGGAAAAATGTTGCCTCGTCGCCTCAGCGGTAACTCCCTGAAGTATCAGCGTAAGGTGGCAACTGCTATCAAGAAAGCCCGTCAAATGGCTTTACTCCCTTACGTAACTGATTTGATGAAATAATGTAGAAGGTAAAAGTCAAAAGGTAAAAGGTAAAACCTCCCACCATGACTTGGTCTTTTCAATTTTTAATTTTTAACTCTTAATTTCCAATGGAAGTCATTCTTATAAAAGACGTAGATAACTTGGGTGGTGTGAACGAAATGGTTAGTGTTCGCCCTGGTTATGCACGCAACTATCTCATTCCTCACAAATTTGCACTTGAAGCAAATGAGGGCAATAAAAAAATGCTGGCGGAACGCCAGAAAGTAAGCCAGAAGCGTGAATCAAAGCTTATGGCCGAAATCGCGAAGGTTACAGATGTACTGAAGCAAGGCCCTGTGAAGGTGGGCGCGAAAACAGGTACCAGCGGGAAGATTTTCGGCTCTGTAACTTCTATCCAAATTGCCCGCGCTATCCGCGAGCAGAAGGGTTACGAAATCGATCGTCGCCGCATCACTATCATTGACGATGTAAAGGAACTTGGTACTTACAAAGCAACCATCGACTTTGGTAAAGACAATGTGGTAGAAATAGAATTTGAAGTAGTAGGCGAGTAATCTGCCAACAACTTCTTAGCTAAAAGCCGCTCCAGCATTGATTGGAGCGGCTTTTTTCGTTGTGGAGGATTTCACCACCGAGTCACGGAGACACAGAGAATGAAATAGAAAGAATTTAGAAAACACAGAAGGAACCACTTATCGTTCAGATTTATAAAGTCCAATTTCCTCCCGCCTCCTTTCAGGTACGGCGGAGCCTTTTACATTTCAAACTTCTTCAGCACCAACGACGAATTTGTACCACCAAAGCCGAAGGAATTAGAAAGAAAAGCGTCAAACTTCTGATCTAGACGTTTTGCTACAATATTGATTTTTTCAGAGTATTCATCAGGATTTTCGAAGTTGATATTGGATGCCACAAAATCGCCTTGCATCATCAACATGGAATAGACAATTTCGCTGGCACCGGCCATCCAACACTCGTGGCCTGTCATGCTTTTTGTAGAACTTACTGGCACTTTGCCACCAAACACATCAAAGATGGCGGAAGCTTCGCTGCCATCGCCCGCCGGCGTGGAAGTAGCGTGTGCATTGATATAGCCGATTTCTTCTGGGCG
>JBDTKK010000232.1:0-26025 GCA_039935335.1 Chitinophagaceae bacterium | reverse complement strand
AGCACTTACAAAGCTGAAAGAAGTGCTTACTAAATCGGTTTTGCCTAAGAAGCCAAAGGCATCAATTAGAAGTGTCCTTCTATCCTTAGGGCTTTGAGCTGGAGGCTATTTAGAAATGCTCGTCTATCCATCCACCCTTAAATCCGGCGCGTTTTAATCCTGAGGTAATCTGCGGACTGTGCTTCATGAGCTTCCAAAGAAATTTCGTCCTAAAATTTTCAATCATCAAAATAATAGGACCTTGATTCAAGCCAAATTGCAAGGACGAAATCCATCCAGCTATCTTTTTGTCCTTTGTATGGAAGCTAGGATTGTAGCTGGAATCCAGCCCCCAATTGCCCTCTCGTTTCAAGGCAAGATGCTCAATAAAATGCCTTAAAGATTCTAAGACAATATCTGGCGCAAAAGGCAGCGATGCTACGACCGACCAGGGTGAAATGGTACCATCATCCGGCCCAAATGGTACACCCCGTTCTTTATAAGCATAGAAGTTGCGTGATTTTCCTTTTATCATCCTACGTTTCGGCCCAGGGCCATCACTCGCTGTAAAGCCCCAATCATATTCCGAGTAGCCCTCCCATTCATGCGGGTTGTCCATTGCATAGCGCCGCTGGACGCAGGTTGCCCGTCGGCTATTTTCAAAATAATCAAGATTCCATTTTTCATTTTGTGCATCGCGGATACCAGAAAAATCCAGCCAGAGTTGAGACATTTGATGAACGAATAACGGCCCTGCATAAATGTATTCAGTGTCGTAAAGCTGCATCCATTCGAAGGTTGAAATCCAGGCCTGGTAACACGCTGCGGGAATTGGATGCGTGGGCGAACCTAAGGCAAGAATGTAGGCTATATGCGCTTCGGAATAGTGCCTATCCCAACGAGTTTTGAGGAATCCAGTCTCTGGTTTCCATCCATGGCAAAGGCTTTCTTTGCGCGCAGTTGCCCATTTCCAATCCACCCGATTGCAAAGTAATTCCGCAAGCTCTCGGAGTTCCTTTTCTTCTTTTTTATCGTTATTAAAAAAAAGGCTGGCACTCAAAATACCTGCAATTAAAATTGCAGAATCGATGGTTGATAATTCGCATTTCCACACCCGTCGCCCCGATTTCATGTCGAGGAAGTGGTAGTAAAATCCTTTATAACCAGTCGCATCAACAGCCTTGCTTTGCTCACTTTCAGCAAAGAAGCGGATGATTTTTAAGCAGCTTTCTAAGGCATTTTCCCGAGGCATCATCCCGGAGGATACCGCCGTTACAAAGCAGCTAAGTCCAAGCCCCGTTGCTGCGATGCTTGCCGGTGAGCCAGGTTCATTTTTATCCGCAATCAGACCTGTTTGCTCATCAGCCATGTTGAGGAAATACGAGAGCGTCTCGTATTGCAATTGCGTAAGCATTTTCTGGTCGCTACCCAGAGCATTAATTATTTCCTCGCGTTTCATTGATACTCCATTTAAGAAACCCGCGCCCTTATTGGCTTTCAGGCTTTTCAACGCCTTTAGAGAAAGGTAATTTTACAGTAATGATATGGCTTTTCCCATCGTCCTGCAACGTTGCGAAATCGGCAGCCTGAATAGTATTATCCAGTTGGATTTCGATTTGTTTCAAACTTGATTGTTGGGAGATAGTCACGGAATAGAGGCTATTTCCAAACTGATAATCGAGACTTAATTCTGGCCATTCTGCGGGCAAGGATGGCTTGAAATTGAGCTTATCCCCTTCCCGTTTCATCCCTATAATATGCTCGATAATGAGTTGATACATCCAACCCGCCGAGCCAGTGTACCAAGTCCAACCACAACGTCCTATGTGTGGTGCAACACCATAAACATCGCCCGCCATCACATAAGGTTCGGCCATAAAAGTGGCGATTTTTTCTTCGGAATCTCCGTGATTAATAGGGTTGATGCCGCTCAGTAAATCCCAAGCGCGTTCGTGGTCGCCATGCTTTGCAAAAGCCATAATTAACCAAATTGCTGCGTGGGTATATTGGCCTCCATTTTCGCGTACGCCTGGCACATAGCCCTTGATGTAGCCAGGGTCTTCAGGGCCTTTATCGAATGCCGGATCCAGCAAGCAGATAATGCTGCCATCTTCTTTTATCAGTCGTTTTCCCGCCGATTCTAAAGCCTGATGCGTGTACTTCTCATCGCCACCGCCAGAAAGTACCGACCAGCTTTGCGCAATGGAATCTATTTGGCAATCAGTATTGGAAGAGGAACCAAGGGGGCTGCCATCATCGAAATAAGCTCGTCTAAACCATGCGCCGTCCCAAGCATTTTTGTTGATGGATTCCCTAAGCGATGTTGCTTTTTCCTGACAACTTTTTTCAAAATCATCATCGTTTTGCTGTGTAGCAATGCCTTGAAATTGTTCCAAAACTTCCAAGAGAAACCAACCGAGCCACACGCTTTCGCCTTTGCCCTTTTCGCCAACTTTGTCCATCCCATCGTTCCAATCCCCAGTACCCATCAAAGGCAGTCCATGTTGGCCGGAAGTAGCACCTTTATTGATAGCACGGACGCAGTGCTCATAAACAGTGCCTCTTTGTGGAGATTCTTCAGGAAGGTCGTAGTAGGAATCCTCCTCCGCATTAAGTAATCGACCTTTTATAAAGGGTACTTCTTCTTTTAGAATATCGGTATCTCCGGTTTGCTGCACATACCGCCCAACGACATACGGAAGCCACAGTAAATCGTCTGTAATGCGCGTCCTTACACCACGACCTTCGGGTGGATGCCACCAGTGTTGCACATCACCTTCCTCAAATTGATGGGCGCAAGCAAGCAGGATTTGAGCCTTCGTGATGTCTGGCCGGGCATACATCAATGCGAGCACATCCTGCAATTGGTCTCGGAAGCCAAATGCGCCACCACTTTGATAGAAGCCGCTCCTAGCCCATACTCTACACGCCAACGCTTGATAAACCAGCCAGCCATTCGCAAGAATATTTGTAGCAGCATCTGGCGACTTAAGCTGTATTGTTCCGAGTATTTTCTCCCAATTTTCTTTGACTTTACTGAGTGTATTTTCGGCATATTCGATGCCTCTCGTCGCCTTGACAAGTGCTCGTGCTTTGTCCAAATTCTTTTCTGCACCTAGTCTAAATACCAAAACCTTTTCCTCACCCGCAGCAAGTGATATATTGAGTTGAATAGCCGCACAGGGGTCAAGTGCAGCTCCTTTTCTACCAGAAAGGTGTTTTTGCAACATTGCAGCAGGATGTCGGAGACCTTTATTTCTTCCAATAAATTCTGATCGGTCGCAGGTAAAATTACTAATGGTTTCATCGCAATCAAAGAAAGCTACTTGGTCGTCAAACCCGCTACTGTAGTGGTTTTCGGCAAACAAGCTTCCAGTTACAGGATCCATTGATGTAATGATGTTCGGTGCGGTTTTTTGACGCAAATCACCAAGTACCCATTCGATATAGCCGGTCATAGAAAGTTTCCGTTGCTGCGCCGACTTGTTCTTTAGCCTGATGTGGATGTATTTAAGCGGCAAAGCTTCATCCACAAACACCGTCATGGTGCTCAGGATATCAAACTCGATGTGCTCAAACGTACTGTAGCCAAAGCCATGCGTGGTGATGTAACTATTGAAGCCGCTTTGAGGTAAAGGCGCAGCCGCCCAATATTGACCTGTCTCTTCGTCGCGGATGTAGAATTGCTCACCAGCAATGTCATCTACGGGGTCATTATTCCAAGGTGTGAGCCGCATTTCATGAGCATTCTCAATCCAGGTATAAGCTTGTCCGCTTTCAGAAATTACTGTTCCGAAGCTTGCGTTTGCGAGTACGTTTACCCAGGGTAAGGGTGTGCGCCTCCTTCTTCCAGACACTATTACATACTCCTTTCCATCAGCAGAAAACCCACCGTAACCATTAAAAAATTGGAGTCCTGTAGGTACATCTATACTGGCTGAAACGCTTGCTGCATCGGGATTTTGGGAGAGCAAAGGCATTTGTGCTACTTCTGTAGAAGCGGTGTCCAAAATGTCTTTGAGGCTACCATCAGTATCATGAATAATTACCCTGGCAATGGCATGAAATAGCGTCTTGTCTTCTGCCGACATTTGGTCGCCACTACGTACGAAGATGCCGCCCTTCTTATCCACTTGGTCCGGAGGAATAAGCCCTTGGATTTGCGATAGAAATTCCTGACGATAGGTGTCATGGTCTTCATTGAGAATTACCAAATCGGCTTGCAATCCCTTCAAACGCCAATAGGTATGCGCCTTGATAATCTGCCGTATCAAGCTGATGTTTTGCTGCGTTTCTACCTGTAGTAAAACAATCGGTAAATCTCCGGAGATGGAGTAGCCCCACAGGCCGGATTGCTGCCGATGGTTCTTATTTATAACAGCACTTGCTGCCCGGTATTTTGAGTTGCTATAGATAACAGAACCTGCAAGTCGCATGAATAGATTTTCATCTTCTTCGGTAGCATTTATCTGCCGGAGCACCACGTGGCTATGTGTCCAAGCTAGTTCAAAGGCTCTGTCTGTATGGTTGCCATCGCTGTATTTTTCGATGAGCGCAACGATGGCATCGCGATTAGGCCCGATACCAAGGATGAGGTCGAAACTGATAGATTCATCTGGAGCTAAAGTGATTTTGTGTCGGATGGAAACTATGGGGTCAAGCACAGAACCTTCGCTTCCGGAAAGCTTTCCTGGACGGCGCATTGCTTCCGGATTTGATGGCGTATTTCCATGCCCCATAAAGCGAAGCCTGTCCGTTTCGTAGGAGACTTCTACTTCTTTTCCTGCCCGGAGAAGCATGGTATGAAACATCCAAGGAGGTTGCTGGTCAGACTTTCTCGGCCTTCTGGAACAAAGTATGGAACGTTCTTTTTCGAGTATTTCGGTTTCCACAAAAAGATTGCTAAATGCTTGCTGCGCTTCATCATCAGCAGGTGCCGCCAATACCACTTCGGCAAAACTTGTGAGCTCCAGGGTTCTTGCTTTTTTGCCTTTATTACAGATTCTCAACCTTCGGATCTCGATATCATCTTCTGGCGAAATCACGACTTCAATGTGAGATTCAATATCATTTACTTTATTGAAGAAATCGGCTCTTCCTTGTGAAAAGACAACTTGGAAAGCTTCGGGCAGATTGATTGTTGGTTGGTATGCAGCAGACCAATATTTCCCCGAATCGATGTCGTTGATGTAACAAAACAAACCCCAAGGGTCGCGGGTAGTGTCTTCGCGCCACCGCGTCAAAGCAGTATCTCCGCAGCGGCTAAAGCTCGAACCGGCATTGGTTAGCATCAATTGATAACGTCCATTCGATAAAAGTTGTATTTCGGGAGTAGTAGTGTTTGGTGTATGGAAAACACGCAATTCCTGACCTTCTGCGGCTGGGCTGGCTTCCTCGAGATGTGTAGTGTGTGCAAAAAACGAAGAACTTTTTGGCACTCTTTCTTGAAGAAGGAGTAGGGTAGCCTTGTACTGTGGCTCGGCCTCAAACCGACGTTGCATGGGCTGGTCGTTCAAGATGTAATCGATAGATAAAAGACTCATTCCCTGGTGGTGCGCCATGAAGGATTGGATGATTGCAGAATTCTCCCCTCGTTGAAGCCGTGCGGGGGTAAAATCTACCGCTTCAAAGAAGCCGTAAGGGCCTTCAAAGCCATCAATTTTCATCCTTTCAATATTGTTGAAAGCTGCTAAAGGTGCCACCATCAGCGACATCATTGTTGCATAAGGAGCAACCACCAAATCCGCTTCCAGACCACGTTTTAGGCCAAGGCCAGGTACGCCGAAGGAACGGTATTGATAATTGTAGGCAGCATCAAAGTTGTTGTAGGCCGACTCCGAAATTCCCCAAGGAACACCGCGCTGTGTACCATAAGAAATTTGCCTTTGCACCGCCGCTTTACAAGTCTCGCCGAGTAAAGTATTGGGATAGTCGGGCATCACTAGTACGGGCATTAGATATTCAAACATCGAGCCGCTCCAGGAAAGTAGAATTGACTTTCCATCCACATTGGTGAGCTGTCTGCCCAACGCAAACCAAGCTTCTTCCGGCAGCTTTCCTTGGGCTATTGCTGCAAACACACAGAGCCTTACCTCGGAAGCGAGTAAATCATAAAACCCTGTGTCGCGGAACTTGTCATCTACTCTATACCCGATGGAGAGTAAGTGTCGGGATTTGTCATACAAAAAGCTCCATTCCATATCGGCAAAGTCCACGCAATCGCTGCCCAGTTGTTCTAGGATGGTTACTTTTTCCTTCAATTCAACTTGCTTTTCTAAAACAATTTTCAGAAAATCAGCTTCCAGCGGTTGCCTATTTTGTGAATCAGGAATCAATGAAACGATGCTGTCAATTTTCTTTTTTAAAGTCATTAAAGAATAGGAGTCAGGTGTGGCTTCCAATGCAAATTCTTTTGGAAATGCTACCATCCAAGGGCTAAAGACATTTAAGTCGTCTAGCGCATTCGTCAATTGATTTTGAAGAGAATTGGCCCACCAAGCTTTAAGACTGTTGGGCTCAAACCCAAGATTCTTGACAACATCTTCCAGTGTACTCTTTAGTGTTTTTAAGACTTTGGTTGTAGCTATCGGCTCACAGGGATTGGCTTCCAGAGCGGCTTTCAGACTCTTTTCGAATTCCACAAACTTCGCCTTTTCCTCTTTTTTTAGCGTCTCTTCAAGTGCTTGTAGCGTCGCATTGATTCCAACAAATAGCTGGGTGTGGAGAAGGGGAGCATGGAGCAATTCAAATATCCCCTGACGGAAACACAACATATGGCCAGCAAGATTCCCGCTATCTACCGTCGAAATGTATCTTGGAAGTAGCGGTACTAAGGTTTGTGTATCGTACCAATTATAAAAGTGCCCTTGAAACCGTTGTAAACTTTTGAGCGTGGCAAGGGTGTTGGAAGCCCTTGTGACGAATTCCTTTTTTGAGAGAAAGCCGAAGTCGTGGGCACTTATATTGGCTAAGAGTGAAAGCCCAATATTGGTAGGTGAAGTTCTGTGCGCGATTTCAGGTTCTGGGAATTGTTGGTAATTATCTGGAGGAAGCCAATTGTCTTCTTCGGTTACGAATCGTTCAAAATATGCCCAAGTCTTTCTGGCAAGCAGCCTAAGCACTATGTGTTGGCTAGGGTTTAGAATAGCTTCCTGTCGCGGCCTTGGCTGACTAATGAGCCAGACCAACGTAGGAGAGATTCCCCATAAAACAACAATCGGAACAACGCTAAAAAGGGCATCCGGATAGACAATTATTTCGAAGGCAAGGATACAAATTGCTAACGCAGGTGCTGCCCACATCTTTCTGAAATAGCCTGCTATACTTTGGTCCGTATTGCGCTCAACGAACATTGAAGGATTCCATTGCAATAAGTGGCGGTGAGAAATAAGCATTCGCCAAATGGCCTGCGAGATGGATTTTAGATTGATGTACGCCTCGTGTGGAAGGCAAATCAGGCTGAAGAATGTCTGCGCAATCGTGTTGGATGTATTGTGCAGTAATTGGTTGATATGGTCTTCGAGCCGCACATCACTACTCTTTCTTAAAGCATCCCAAACAACCGAAATGAAGATTGGAAGTAGGATGATAGAGGTGATAGCAAGCGTCCAAAAAAGTGGGGCTTGCAGCACAGTCCAGCCAAGTATTATCAATAGGGTAAGTGCTGCTGGAACGAGACTTCTTCGTAGGTTATCGAAGATTTTCCAACGGGAAAGCGCAGAAAGAGGATTGCGATGAAGATGCTCGTCAGCACCTGGCACCAGCGGCGTTGACCAAGGCAGGATTTGCCAATCGCCCCGAATCCAACGTGCTCTACGCTTCATATCTGCCGCATAGTTGCTCGGATAATTCTCAAATAATTCTACATCACTTAGCAGGCCAGAACGGAGATAACATCCTTCCAAAAGGTCGTGACTTAGAATTCTATTCTCTGGCAGTTTTCCTTGGAGTGTCAATTCAAAGACTTTAGGGTCATAGATACCTTTGCCAATGAAAGAACCCTCTGCAAACAAATCTTGATACACATCGGAGGTGGCTCGCGTGTAGGGGTCTATTCCGGGTTCGTTGCCGTGAAGACGGGTATAAAAGGAGCTTCTTTGATTGGGCATGCTCACCGACACTCGTGGTTGAAGTATGCCATAACCCTTGGTTACTCTTCGTTTTTGGGGGTTATAAATTGCTCTATTCAGCGGGTGTGCCATCGAGGCCACCAACTTCCATGCTGCACCACGCGGAAGTTGTGTATCGGCATCTAGTGTGATGACGTATGTCGCGCCCACCAAGGCTTTCACATTCCCTATGATTTTTGAAAAGGGTTCGGAAATGCCACTCGTAAGGAGTTCGTTGAGCGCACCGAGCTTACCGCGTTTTCGTTCATAGCCCATCCATATTTTGTCGTAAGGTTGCCAAAGCCGAGGGCGTTGAAGTAGGAAGAATTGCTCCTTTCCAGTCGTTTCGTACTTGTGTTTTAAGTCCCGAATTCCTTTACAAGCCAAAGCCAGCAATGCTTCATCATTAGGCAAGGTTTCACTTGGCGCATCCGTAAAATCGGAGAGAAGGGCAAATTGGAGATTAGGATCTCGATTGGCCAGAAATCGCAACTCCAAATCATCCACTAATTCTTCGACGCTTTTGATGTCGCTCAACATGCAGGGAACAACAACCAGTGTTCGGAACTCTTCGGGGATTTCTTCGGAGAAATCCATTCGAGGAAGTAATCGTGGCCACGCGATTAATGTACTGAAGAAGTTGACGATGGAGACGGCAAGTTGGCTCACAGAAAGCACCAATAGGATTGTAATTATTGTAGCAAGCCACGATGGCTCATCCCAAAAGTCCCGAAGAAAGATAACCAACGCACTGATGATTGCGGTGATTGCAATCATGGAACTCAGGTATAGTCCAAGTCTATTCTTGCTAAGAACCCTTCTGAACTGATCTAATATAGTAATGTTGATGCCCACTGTTTTTCGGGTAGTCAGCTCCCCTTCGTCTACTAAAAAGTACCCGATATGCGCTTCCCGGGTGCCATTCCCGGTCTCCTTCGCTTTTTGAATGCTTAAATCCAAGACGCTTTTCGCAATGTCCGTTTCGCTCATCTTCGCCTTCCGTGCTAATTGCTCCACCACATGCCTATAAGCATCGCGAGTGGGAAAATTCATCTTCGAATAGATTTTCGCTGGGTCTTGTTTCAACGTGTCCTCAACGATACTATTTGCTTCCACAAAATCCCGCCAGTCAATATCCGAAATCAACCTAAGGCTATTGATGCTGTTGCTCACCGATACTTGGTCGACAGCTTGCTTTTGTAACTCTGCATTGATAAGTCCTTGTGTGCTTCGGTTCATTCCTTTCAATTGAAGGTCGCACCATTGCAGAGCCGCTGTCAAGGCTTCTCCACGCCCCATTAATCTCCGATTCAGTTCTGAAAGAAAGGCACTCGTCATCGTTTGCCCCGAACGCGCTAAATCGCCTACGACGACAAACAAATTGCCGGGCGTAGCCTTAGCAGTGTCCAATAAAATATCCGCCCAATAATTGGCTTTGTTTACATCGATTCTGTCGTGAGCAATGCTTGCAGAAAGCCGCCGTAAATTTTCAATCAACGTCAGCCGGAGCATAATAGGAACGGCCCAAAGCTCACCCAGGCGCAGCGGTTGCACTTTTTGATATGCTGTTATATAACTGCTTAAGCGCTCTTCATCCACTCGGCCATCGCAATGCGAAATGAACTTCTGAACAATGTCATATACCCTTGTCGTGCCGCGTTGAGCTATGGATGCCAGTTGTGGCAAGCTCATACTATAGCTTTTTGGTAAATGCCGTTTCGCGGTGTGAATTTGCTCTTCGATTAAGTAGAAATTATCAATCAGCCATTCGCCTGCCGGAGCAATTGCTTGTTTATCGCGAACAGCCGCAACGAGCAATTTCCGGACGGCATTTAAAACGCGTTCATTTTCTTCTAGTCTATCTATAAGATAGGCTGGGATTGACTTTCGGCTGATTTCGTGGGTGGCAGCAAGCGCTCTGGCATAGTGTGCCATTTGATCCACGCTAAACAATAGGCCACGCATTAAGGGTTCTACGACAAATTTTTCTTTCGATTTTCCCTCCTTAAATAATGCAGTAATGTCTGTAAGCAAATCAGGCACTGAATTTATTTTCATATTGCTTTCTACTTTTTCCTATAATAGGCTTCGCGCAAAGGCTTTTTGACAAATCCTTTGCGCATGGCTCAATTTTTATCTTAGACTCAATTTTTACAACCAAATTCGAGCCACCAAAATTTTTGAGTTCTGCAAGAATTGTAAAGTCAACAATGCTGTCACCTGTGGTTCTCGTTAAAGGCCATTTGGGCTGCTACCTTTATCGATTATGAATTCATTTGGAAGATTGTTTCGGGTCAGCATTTTTGGAGAATCCCATGGGTCAGTTGTTGGTGTTATAATTGATGGATTGCCAGCTGGGTTAAAATTAGATGAATCAGATTTCCTTGAAGATTTAAGCAGACGTCAAGGTGGAAATTTGGGCGGAACTACTCCTCGGAAGGAGAAAGATATTCCCATCTTTCAATCGGGCTTGTTTAATGCATTCACAACCGGAGCACCGCTTAATATTTCATTCCTTAATGAAAATGTTCGTTCGGCGGATTATGAAGCCCAGCGCAGCATTCCGCGCCCGGGTCATGCTGATTTTGTAGCCCATCAAAAGTTCAGTGGTTTTGAAGATTATCGGGGCGGTGGGCATTTTTCAGGAAGGCTTACGGTGGGTATTGTTGCGGCAGGTGTTGTTGCAAAAAAGCTCCTTTTAGGAGTTTCCATTCAGGCAAACGTTATAGAACTCGGAGGGGAGAAAAGTGTTGATGCGGGAATCGCAAAGGCGAAGGCACGAGGCGATTCTGTAGGCGGTATAATTGAATGTCGAGCAATGGGTTTGCCGATTAGTTTGGGTGAACCGTTTTGGGATTCGGTTGAATCCTTATTGGCACATGCAGCGTTCGCCATCCCGGCTGTAAAAGGCATTGAATTTGGCGCGGGATTCTCTGCTTCGCGCATGACGGGCAGTGAACACAATGATGCTCTGGAAGCTACTACTGGCAAGACTTCTACCAATAATGCAGGTGGAATAGTTGGTGGCTTAAGTAATGGAAATGAATTGGTTTTCCGCATCGTGGTGAAGCCCACTTCTTCAACTCCCAAGCAACAAAATTCCCTCAATGCAGAAACAGGTGTAATGGAAGATTTTACAGTAAAGGGTCGCCATGATTTGGCTATTGCCCTACGTGTTCCTCCTGTTTTGGAAGCGATGTGCGCTATAGTATTAGCAGATTTGATGTTGATAAATCGGGCACAATTGCCTTGATTGATTAGTGATTTTTTAAGTTCTCTTATCGAGTTCGTGGCGCAATATTTTTGACTGAAAACCCGTCGCATTTTTTGCCAAATTATGCACTCATTTTCGCTGTAGCTGCTACTATTTCCGAATGAAAAGTTGGAGGCGGATTTATTGTCATTCGTGATGCGGCGAAGCTGCCAGATTGGGTGAAAATGTTTGCTGGCGTGGACTTTGGGTAAATGGGAAAAACTATTTTAAAGCTAAATTTTCAAAAATGAACACCAATAATTTCACGATAAAGGCACAGGAGATTCTTCAAAGCGCACAACAAGTATCCTTCAACGCACAAAGCCCTTCGATAGAAACTAGTCACATTCTTAAAGCTTTACTCGACGATACCGATGGCCCGATTGGCTACCTTTTAAAGAAAGCCAATGTCAATCCCACTTTTGTAGAAGGAAAGCTCAATGAATCCATCGCTAAAGGTGCAAAGCTCCAAAGCGGCGAACCAGCTCAAAATTTATCGCGGGAAGCCAATAATGCACTCATGCGTGCCACCAGCATTCTTAAAGACTTTGGCGATGAATTCGTAACACCTGAACACATCCTTTTAGGCTTGCTTCATCAAAACGATAATACCGCGAAACTCTTGAAGGACGCGGGTCTTAATGAAAAGGCATTGATTGCCGCCATCAAGGAATTACGCAAAGGCAACACCATCAACTCGCAGACGGCAGAGCAACAATTTCAAACCCTTGACCGCTATGCGAAGAATCTGAACAAGATGGCGCAGGAGAATAAATTGGACCCCGTAATTGGCCGCGATGAAGAGATTCGTAGAACACTACACATTCTTTCAAGAAGAAGTAAAAACAACCCAATCCTCGTCGGTGAACCCGGTGTCGGGAAGACTGCAATTGTAGAAGGTTTGGCGCACCGAATTATTAATGGCGACGTACCAGACAACCTTAAAAGCAAAACGATTTACGCACTCGATATGGGGCAACTCATAGCCGGTGCTAAATACAAAGGAGAGTTTGAGGAAAGATTAAAAGGCGTGGTGAAAGAAGTAGCCGAAAGCGATGGGCAAATCATTCTTTTTATTGATGAAATCCATACGCTAATTGGAGCAGGTGGCGGTGGTGATGGCGCAATGGACGCAGCCAATATTTTGAAGCCAGCCCTTGCCCGTGGCGAGCTTAGGGCGATTGGTGCGACCACGCTCAACGAATATCAAAAGTATTTTGAGAAGGACAAAGCACTCGAGCGTCGCTTCCAAAGAGTGTATGTGGATGAGCCTTCGGTTGATGATGCAATTTCAATTCTAAGAGGATTGAAAGACCGCTACGAAAGTTATCACGGATTGCAGATTAAAGATGCTGCCATCATTGCTGCGGTAGAACTTTCCAACCGTTATATCACTGACCGTTTTTTACCAGACAAGGCAATTGATTTGATTGATGAAAGTGCTGCCAAGCTTAAGTTGGAGATGAATTCCATGCCGGAAGAATTGGATGAATTAAATCGTCGCATTCGTCAATTGGAAATAGAGCGCGAGGCCATCAAACGCGAAGGTGATGATGAGAAATTAGACCGCCTCAATCATGACTTGAACAACCTCCAAGTGGAGCGCGATACGCTGAAAGCAAAATGGCTTGAAGAGAAGGAATTGGTTGACCAAATCAACGAAGCGAGAGGTTCCATTGATACTTTGAAAGCAGAAGCAGAGCGGGCGGAACGCGAAGGTGATTATGGTAAGGTGGCTGAAATCCGCTATGGCCGCGTGAAGGAGCAGGAAGGGAAAATTGATGCTTTGAATGCGCAGCTTCATTCTATGGACGGCGAGCGGAAACGCTTGATGAAGGAAGAAGTAGATGCGGAAGATATTGCGGAGAATGTAGCGAGGGCAACTGGAATTCCCGTCCAGCGCATGATGCAGAGCGAGCGTGTGAAATTGTTGAGCCTTGAAGAGGAACTACACAAGCGCGTGATTGGTCAAGATGAACCTATCGCTGCTGTGGCAGATGCCATTCGTAGAAATCGTGCCGGACTCAATGACCCTCGCCGACCAATTGGTTCATTTATTTTCTTAGGAACGACAGGTGTTGGTAAAACTGAATTAGCCAAAGCCCTTGCAGAAGTGCTATTTGACGATGAAAGCATGATGACCCGCATCGACATGAGTGAGTATAGCGAGAAGCACGCGGTAAGTCGTTTGGTGGGTGCACCTCCAGGATATATTGGTTACGAAGAAGGTGGTCAATTGACCGAAGCCGTTCGCCGCAAACCGTATTCCGTCGTGCTTTTGGATGAAATAGAGAAAGCCCATCCTGATACTTTCAACATCCTTTTGCAAGTGCTGGATGATGGTCGGCTGACAGACAACAAAGGCCGGACGGTCAACTTCAAGAACACTATTATCATCATGACTTCCAACATGGGTTCGCACATTATTCAAGCCAACTTTGCAGACTTAGAAGGCAAGGATGTGGATGAAGTTGTGGCCGCAACGAAAGAGCAGGTGATGGACGTATTGAAAGAAATGTTGCGCCCTGAATTCTTGAACCGTGTGGACGATGTAGTGATGTTCCATCCTTTACTCAAAAAGGAAATTAAAGGCATTATTCGCATTCAGCTTGAAGGTTTACGGAAGCAATTGGCTGACCAAGGAATTCAACTTGAGTTCTCCGACTATGCACTGGAATACCTTGCGGAGCGCGGCTTTGACCCACAATATGGTGCGCGGCCGTTGAAGCGACTCATTCAAAAAGATGTCATCAATCTGCTTTCCAAAAAGATTATTGGTGGAGAAATTGACAAGAGTCGGCCTGTATTGATTGATGTGTTTGATGGGGTGGTGGTGATGCGGAATGAGGCGGCAACGGAAGCTGTAGAGAAATAATGTAGGCAATTGTTAGGGTCGCAACGAAGTGCGAGGGGCTTTACCTCCTCGCTGATATATTGCGCCCTTTCATGGCTTTTGCCCGGGGGCTGATTCTAAACAGGCAGAGTGGACTCTTGAACAGAAAGCGGCATCGTCCAAACTATCCATTGCAATAGTGACCTTTGTGTTAGGTGTCATTGCGTGCACGCGCCATAGAAGGCTTCGTTGCCTAACGAAAACGACCGAGGGCGCATCTCGTGCTTAGCCGAGACTATCTCATCATAGAGAGAGACCCTGGGTTGCAGCCCAAGGTGACAGCAAAGACATCGATTCCTATTGCCTAAAGAACCACCTCCAATCTATCCATTACAAAAGTGACGTTTGGGTTAGTTGTCATTGCGGGCACGCGCCATAGAAGACGTTGTTGCTAACGGAGATGATTGGAGGCGCATCTCGTGCTTAGCCGAGACAATCTCATCACCGAGAGAGACCCAGGGTTGCGGCCCAAAGTGACAGCAAAGACATCGTTACTTACAAACCAAAGGACAGGGCACAGCCCTGAAAGGGCGACATTATTTTAGCAAAAACCCCAAACCCTTGTATAGGTAGCCCTAAGCGTGGAACCAAACCCTCCCGCAAAAAAAAGGATGGGCGTTTGCCCATCCTGAAATATTAACTAACTTTCCCCTGCCCCCCATCGCTCCATCCACTTTCTCCCAGCAGACCAATTGCCGGCGCTCGAAACCAAGGTTTAGCACCGCTCACCAATCCGTTGAGCGTCAGTTTACTCTTAGTAAGAGTGCCCACAATCGTCCCCGCAGACGAACCACCGCGAGTACCAATATATGCCAAAGATTCATGCCTTTTTCTACTCGTTTTCTTTTTGCTATGGCAGATCTTCTTTTCTGGAAGGGCAAATTCCTGTTTATTTAATTCAGCAGTGACGAAAAGGTATTGGACAAGTAGTGACATTTCATCGCGGCTTTTTAGTGGCCACTTCAATCTCCAAAATGGAGACTGTATTAAGGCTCAATTGTTGCTCGAATCGTTGGCGCAGAGCTACTTTTCTTTGCTAGTAATGCTCAAAATCCGCACCTAGCTACAATGGATGAAATCCACTCAAATTAACGATTGTGGATAAATATTTCCACCACTTTTTACTCCGGAAGCCGCTACAGGAAAGGATCTCAGGGTTTTCGTGCCGACACTATTTAGCGAACTAAAAGAGGGAGAGCGTTCTGGTTTCGTTCCTGGTTTTGACCACGAGGCTTTTATGAAAAATATGCACGACAAGCACCTAAAGAATGCTCGAACACCAAAGTGAGCTATAATTCATTTGGATTTTGCTTGATAGCAAGGAGATTGAATAGCGACTGAAGGATTAGAATAGCTTTATCACCTAAATTCCTTGCGGGTCGAAGATTATATAACGACGAGAAACCAACAACGGCAAAAATATATGAATAAATAGCAGTATTTCAATAACGGGATTTCAAGTAGAATATTCAAAAAAACGGCCTCCTTTCGGAAGCCGCATTTTCAACAGATAAAAGGAAAGTCCTAGTGCTGTACTGCTACGCGTATTATATTCTGCCCTTCGACACTCCGCACATTCACAAAGTAAACGCCGCTACTCAATGCTGAAATGTCCATAGAAGCATTACACACGCCATTGCTAGTATAAGGAATCTCTTGCTTAAACACCACTTGCCCCATAGTATTGGTAATGTGAACAAGGATGTTTGCTGTCCCTACAAAAGTACCTACCAATTTGATAGTACCAGAAGTTGGATTAGGAGATATTTCTAGTCCGCTAACCGCAGGTGTAGTACCAATGCTCAATTTAAATTTCGTGTTCACTAAATTCGCTTCTACTGCATTATTAATAGAGCGTTTGGTTGGATCAGTATCATCTTTTTCAACAAGAGCAACAAGCTTAAAGTGCTTATATTTATATCCTACAGGTAATGTATAGGTATATGTCTTCGAAATCGTAGAACCAACACCATTATTTGGCTTAATCAAGCCTGTAGTACCAAACGCGCCGCCCAGCATAGCCCGAACCACATGCATATGGTTGAAACCTACAATCGGATTTCCTGCACCAAAATAAGTATGACCCGATTGAGTGTTGTAAAAATTAACTTGATCCCATCCGTGACCAAATCCTTTCACGGAGTCCTCGATAATGTAAACGTTCAAGTTATAATTACCTGTCAGGGTTTTCAGCACTTTCGCTTTTACTTCCGCAGTGATTACTCCGGTCGAAACATCTAGACCATGATTCAGCGTCACGTCAAAATCAGGTGCTACAGCAGCACGAGCTGTTGCCGCTGACGACCACGAGCTACGGCTTATGCCTACCACTGCAGGTGATCCGTAAGGTACCCGATCAACCGCGCCAAGAGGGAAGGCTGTAAAATAGGTGGAAGTAACAATGTCGCCGTCTGCAAACTTCATTGAATCTGTACTGCTTCCACCATGAATCGAAACGCCGATTACTTGGGAGTTTGCAGCAATCAAATTGGCCAGATAAACAGCGCCATCTGGGCAGTATTGACACCATGCACCAGTTGATTCTTCAACGAGCACATTCTTGACACCGTTTGTCGTTACCGAACTCTGGGCAAAGACACTAGAAGCAACCGCAGTTGCAAAGAGAGAGAAAAGTAGTTTTTTGTTCATGAGGAGTGTTTTGTTAAAAGTAGGACTAATCTTTTTAATTAACGGCATTTTTTTAAAAAAAAGCCGCGCTCCCGCAAGCATATCTTACAACTCATTTGTCACAAAATCACCGTTTTGCTTAGACTCAAGTCTAAGCACCTCGTTGTGCTTAGACCCCGTTGTGCTTAGACCTCAGCCCGCCCGTTGTCCTTAGACCCCAGTCTAAGCACGCTCGGTTGGCAATCCCCAGATTGCATAAATAATTCCCGTTGTGCTTAGACCCCAGTCTAAGCACGCTCGGTTGGCAATGCCCAGATTGCGTAAATAATTCTCCCAAAAAATACAACCCGTTGTGCTTAGACCGCACGCCTGATTGGCAACCCGTTGTGCTTAGACTCCAGTTTAAGCACGTGCAATCCTATTTCGTCGGCAGCTTATAGCACTTTAATCAGCGTTATAATCAATCCGGCAAGCACGGTATTGAAACCTACAATCCAAAGGATAATTTCGTTTTTAGTCTTGGCAAGATCTTCTTTCGTTGCGAGGCGGTCACGTTCCGCAAGAAATCGAGTTTCTATAACAGCTTCAATTTCTGTTACAAGCGCCTTTGCATCCGCTTCATTTCTGAAGTGCTTGTTCAGAATCTCGTAAATCTTAAATGATTGGGAAGCAGCTAACATCGTTGCGATTTAAAGTTCAAAGTTACAGACCAGAATCCATCAAACGGGCTAAGCTAAGTCATTTATTCCCCTGTTGCACATCGCCCCGGGATAAGCCCGCCGTGTTGTTAATCCCCAGATTGCCCAAATAATCTTCCCCCAATACAACCATAACAAATCCCACCCCAATTCTCGTTGTGCTTAGACCCCGTTGTGCTTAGACCTCAGCCCGCCCGTTGTCCTTAGACCCCAGTCTAAGCACGCTCGGTTGGCAATCCCCAGATTGCATAAATAATTCCCGCCCGTTGTGCTTAGACCCCAGTCTAAGCACGCTCGGTTGGCAATCCCCAGATTGCGTAAATAATTCTCCCAAAAAATACAACCATAACAAATCCCACCCCAATTCCCGCGCATCCTAAAGTAAATTTGCATTCTACTTTTATGTCCGAAAAAGAAGCGCTTTTACCGCCGCCGGAAGGTACGATTGACATCCTCGGCGCGCGCGTACACAACCTAAAAAACATAGACCTAAGCATCCCTAAAAATAAGCTTGTCGTCATCACGGGAATTTCGGGTTCCGGCAAGTCTTCCCTCGCCTTCGATACCATTTTTGCCGAGGGTCAACGCCGCTACATGGAAAGCTTTGCGGCTTATGCGCGGCAGTTTATGGGCGACCTCGACCGCCCGGATGTCGATAAGGTGTCCGGCCTTTCTCCGGTTATTTCTATTGAACAAAAGACTACTAATCGAAACCCGCGTTCTACAGTGGGCACGGTAACGGAAGTCTATGATTTCATGCGCCTGCTTTATGCCCGCGTGGCAGAAGCTTTTTCCTACAATACTGGGAAGAAAATGGCGCGTTTCTCGGAAGATGAAATCGTGGCGCATGTCCGCGAAAACTTTGTGGGTAAACGCCTCATTCTGCTCGCGCCTATTGTGCGTGGACGGAAGGGTCATTACCGCGAATTATTTGAACAATTGCGGAAGCAAGGCTACCTGAAAGTGCGCGTGGATGGCGAAATCAAAGACTTGAAAGACAAGATGCAGGTGGATCGCTACAAAATCCACGACATCGAGATCGTCGTGGACCGCATTGTGGTCGATGATGAATCAGCTGCTCGCCTTAGCGCATCGGTGCAACAGGCGATGCTTTCAGGCAAGGATTTAATGTTCATCCTCGATGCCGACACCAATCAACTCTTCCAGTTCAGCAAGCTTTTGATGTGTGCGGAAACAGGTATTTCCTACGAAGAACCATCGCCAAATAGTTTCTCTTTCAACTCGCCTTATGGTGCTTGTCCACATTGCAAAGGATTGGGAAATGTGTATCAGGTAAACATGGCCGAAGTGCTGCCAGATTCGTCTAAAAGCCTTAAGGAGGGCGGCATTGCGCCGCTAGGTGGTGAGCGCGATGCCTGGGTTTTTCAGCAAGCCTTGCAGGTGGCGAAGAAAAATAAAATTGGTGTGAACGACCCGATTTCGAGCCTTACAGAAACGCAATTGAACATCCTACTTTATGGCAATGAAGAAGGCGTTATTACCTATGTGAATGATGGCGCACAGGGTTATCACCAAGTGTTGACCGAACATAATTTTGAAGGTGTCATAAACATGATGCTCCGCTATTTCAATGAATCAACTTCGGAGTATGTGCGCGTGTGGGCGGAAGGCTTTATGTTACTCCAACCGTGTCCCGAATGTCACGGTGCGCGGCTGAAAAAAGATAGCCTTTGGTTCAAGGTTGATGGGAAGAATATTGCGGAGCTTTCTGCACTTTCCTTGCAGGAGTTTCAGGATTGGTTGGAGGGCCTTGAAGAGCGACTTTCCAAACGCCAAAACGTCATTGCAAAAGACATTCTTAAAGAGATTCGCGATCGGCTGCATTTCTTGCTGGACGTTGGTTTGCACTATCTAACCACTGATCGGCCATCGCGAAGTTTAAGCGGCGGCGAAAGTCAGAGAATTCGCCTGGCCACGCAAATTGGGTCGCAGCTCACGGGCATCACTTACATCCTCGATGAGCCTAGCATTGGCCTGCATCAACGCGATAATCATCGGCTCATTGAAGCCTTGAAAAACCTGCGTGATGGTGGTAATTCGGTGTTGGTTGTAGAGCATGATAAAGACATCATGTTGGCGGCAGACCATCTAATCGATATCGGTCCGGCGGCGGGCATACATGGCGGTAGGGTAGTGAGTCAGGGTACGCCAGCGGAGGTGAAAGCAACGGATACAATCACCGCAGGTTATCTTAATAATACCCTTAGAATTGAAGTGCCGAAAGAGCGCCGAAAGGGCAATGGCAACAGCATTGTGTTGAAAGGCGTGACGGGAAATAACCTCAAGAATGTAAGTATCAAGTTGCCTTTGGGCTGCTTCATCGCCGTGACTGGAGTTTCCGGAAGTGGAAAAAGTACCCTCATCAACGAGACGCTTTATCCGATTTTGGGCAAGCATTGCTACCACAATTTTAAGGCTAATCCTCTGCCTTATAAGACGCTGGAAGGGCTGGAGTTTATTGACAAAGTCATTGAGATTGATCAAAGTCCGATTGGGCGAACACCGCGTTCTAATCCTGCGACCTACTGTGGCTTTTTCACAGAGATACGTGGGCTTTTTGCACAAGTTCCGGAAGCGAAAATCAGAGGTTACAATGCCGGCAGATTTTCCTTCAATGTGAAAGGTGGGCGTTGTGAAGAATGTCGTGGTGGCGGGATAAAGGTCATTGAAATGAACTTCCTGCCGGACGTGTATGTGCCCTGCGATAAATGCTTCGGACGGCGCTATAATCGCGAGACTTTGGAGATTCGATTCAAAGGGAAAAGCATTGCCGATGTGCTCAACATGACGGTGGATGAAGCGGTGGATTTCTTTGTGAATGTGCCTTGGTTGCATCGCAGAATTAAAGCTTTGCAAGATGTTGGTTTGGGCTATGTCACGATTGGTCAGAATGCTGTAACCCTTTCTGGTGGCGAGGCACAGCGCGTGAAGTTGGCCACCGAATTGGGCAAACGCGATACCGGCAAGACGATTTATATTTTGGATGAACCCACAACCGGACTGCATTTTCAAGACATTGGCCATCTAATTTCTGTGCTGGACAGATTGGTGGCCAAAGGCAATACGGTGTTGGTGATAGAGCATAATATGGACGTAATCAAAGTGGCGGATTATGTGATAGACATGGGACCGGAAGGCGGTGGAGGCGGCGGGACAATCGTGGCAAGTGGTACGCCGGAGGACATTGCGAGGGTGGCAGAAAGCCATACCGGATATTTCTTGAAACAGGAATTGGGATAGCAGATTTTGAATCTTCGGTATCTGCGCCGTCTGTTCATTACTAGTTTCGCCGCTCCAAACGTTTTGCTTTTTACTTTTTAATTTTTACCTTTTTCAATGCCCGCTAAATACTTCCTCCGTAAGAAAATCTCTGACCGCGTCGTCAGTGGACACCCTTGGATTTTTGCAAACGAATTGGGCGAACAACAAGGCGATGCCCAACCAGGCGACATGGTGGATGTCTATTCCTCCAATGGCTCATTTGTAGGTCGGGGTTATGTGAATCCGGCTTCTCAAATCCGTATCAGGCTTGTTACCCGCGTGAAAGAAGAAGTAATTGATGCTACCTTTTTTAAGCGAAGAATTCAGCAAGCTTGGGATTATAGAAAGCAAATTGGCTACACGGAAAACTGCCGTTTGATTTTTGGCGAAGCGGATTTTATGCCAGCGTTAATCATAGATAAGTTCAATGATTATTTCGTTATTCAGACACTTTCTTTGGGGATGGAAGTCTGGAAAGAGGCTATAGTAGCGGCTTTGCAGGAAATATTTTCTCCTAAGGGTATCTACGAACGCAATGATGTTCCCGTTCGTGAATTGGAAGGTATGGTGCAGCAAAAGGGCTTTCTTTCAGCGCCTTTCGACACCAATATCATTATCAATGAAAATGGTTTGCGCTTTCATGTGGACATAGAAAATGGCCAAAAGACCGGTTATTTTTTAGACCAACAAGACAATCGAAGAGCGATAAAGGAAATTGTGAGAGGAGCTGATGTTCTGGGTGCATTTACCTACACTGGCACTTTTGAAATCCATGCAGCGCATTATGGCGCGAAGTCGGTTTTGGGCTTGGATATTTCTGAAAATGCGGTGGCGCAGGCCAATAAAAATGCTACTTTAAATGGCGTTGCAGACCGTTGTCGATTTGAGACGATGAACGCTTTTGATGTATTGAAGCAATGGGGGAAAGATGGTCGCAAGTATGACGTAGTAATGTTGGATCCGCCAGCGTTTACAAAGAGTCGGGAAAGCATTCAGAAAGCTGTTACAGGTTATAATGAAATCAACCTGCGCGGGATGAAATTGATCCGATCAGGAGGTTTTTTGGTGACTTCCTCCTGCACCAACCTTGTGCCGCCGGAGATGTTTTTGGACATCATTGGAAAGGCTGCGAAAGATGCAAAGCGCACGCTGCGGCAAGTGGCTTACGAAACCCAATCTGCAGATCATCCGATTTTGTGGAATGTGCCGACTACTAAGTACCTGAAGTTTTTGATAGTACAGGTGATTTAGAGTTCTCCGGCGAGAGGTTGTAGGAAATCCCGGAGGATGGGATTATTATAGCGCTTGAAGTTTTTGATAATGCCAGTGATTTAGGATTATCCTGATGAAAGTTTGTAGGAAATCCCGAAGGCATGGGATTATTATAGCGATATGTTTGAGGTAAAACGATTCGCCAGCGTAAGCTGGTGAATGGACTTGCAGCAGCGTCCGCTGCTGAAAAACAACGTAAGATTTCCTTTTTTAAAAGAATAAAGAGCTAGACAAGGGGCTTTTTTTGAACTTTCTTTCCTTTTTAGCGAAAGAACAGGGAAGAAATTTCATTTGGGTGGAGACGTTACGTGCGGAGACGTTGTGTGTAGAGACGTTGCGTGCAACGTCTCTACAAGAAGGTGGTATTGTATTTGGGTGGATACGTTGCGTGCAACGTCTCCACAAGATGGTGGTATTGCTTTTGGGTAGAGACGTTGCGTGCAACGTCTCTACAAGAAGGCGGTATTGTGTTTGGGTGGAGACGTTGCGTGCAAGGCATCTGCTACAAGCGAAAATTCCACATTATATGGTTGTTTGGGAAGATTCCCGAAAAGTTCATTCCCCTCGTAAACTGCACAATTCTTGACGCAATTGTCGGTGTGAGAAACAGTTAGAGTAATGGACGTTGCACCCGGCATAGGGATAGAAACGGAAATCCTTTTAGGTGCGCATTAAAGAGTCGAACTTGTCAAGAATGACCTTGCCCCGCGCACCTAAAAGATTGGAGTGTATAGCCCGCCACCATTCTGCCCTGGCTTTGCCAAAGGGCAGCATGGTGGATGCCCCAAAGAAAAATCCTCTTGACCCGAATCGAACTTCTTCGAATAAGAAACGGCCATTCCTCTACGAAATGGCCGTTCTCTTTTGGGAAGAATAATTAGTGCATCACCGTCACGCGGACAGTACCACTTTGCCCACTTTCATCCTGCAAATTGACGAAGTAAATACCTGCTGCGAGGCGAGATAAATCCATTTGCTTTCTAGTGCTGAGAGTGGCCACATCTTCCATTACTACTTTTCCAGAAGGTGTATAAACCTTGATTTTGGTAGTTGTTGGATTGTTCCAAGTGATGTTGAGTAAACCGGTAGTCGGGTTAGGGAAAACCTTCACGCCGGTGAGTGCATAGTTGCTAATCATCAGCGGAGAAACTACGAGAATATTGCTTTTTCCACCACCACAAAGTGCGTTAGGGATTACTGCGAAGTAGTTGCCCTGTACGGTTGGTGTGTATGATTGGCTGATGCCGCCGGGAAGTAATCCTGCCGGACCATACCAAATTACATGCGTACTGTCCGATACCAAATCATGCCCGATGAAGGAAATGATAGGATTGTTTGGTGTTGCCAGACGGGTAAGAATCGTAACGCTGGAGAAGCCAGAATCTGTAGTGTAGCAGGCAGAGCCAATGCCGGATGGAATGATGCGTACCCAAATTTTATCACCAGTATTTCCGTTGGTGTTGTTGTACACTTGAGCGGTGCTTACAGAGGTTCCATTGAGATACCATGTATAAGTTGGCGTAGCTCCTGCGTTGGCAGGATTAGCTGTAAACTGTAGTAAGGAATCCAAACAACCGGGATTGGAACCTTTGGTGATCGACGTAGTTACAGATGGCGTGATGTTTGGAATGACGGTGATGTAAATGGCGGAAGAATTCACAACTGGTGCTGTAGCACAAGCGTAATTGGTGGTCAATTCTGCATAAACCGAATCACCATTGTTGAGTACTCTAGTGAAGGTTGGGCTCGTAGCACCTGTTACAAATACGCCATTTACAAACCAGCGATAAGCGGGAGCTGTTCCGCCGTTTGTTGGTGTTGCCGTGAATGTAATCGCATTTCCTACGCAGGTAGGATTACTACCGCTTGTCACTGCAGTGGCCACTGATGCCGTTTGCGTGCCGCAAGTAAAGTTGATGGTATTGGACGTTGCAGTTGGTGTACTAGCACATGCTGCATTGGAAGTCAATACCACATAGACATTGGAATTACAAGGGAGTGTTGAGGTAGCAAAGTTTGCTCCGGTAACGCCTACCTGAAGTGTCGCGCCTACATACCATTTGTAAGTTGGGGCAGTGCCTCCGTTGGTTGGTGTAGCAGTGAAAGTGATTGCCGTATTGGCACAACCTGGGTTAGAGCCACTAGTAACTGCTATGCTTGCTGTAGGGGCAACGGTAGAGGCACGCACTATTGTAATACCAGTAGATTTGATGCTATCAGCACCGCAGCTTCCGAGGTAGGAGAGATTAGCGGAAACGATGTCTCCGTTTGCCAGAGTTGACGAGGTATAGGTAGTCCCAGTAGTTCCGGTAAAAATGCTATTTACATACCATCTAAATACAGGAGAAACTACCGTTCCTGCATAAGCTGAATTAAAGCTTAGCGAAGTGCCAGAGCAAGATGGATTGGCTGACCCACTCGCGAAAGTAACTGAAATTGTTGCCGGGGCACCCGGGCGAATAATTACGCTGTAGTCTTCTGCTTGTCCATAATCTAAGGCACCGCAAGGTGTAGGAGCTGCTGAGCTAGATAGGTCAGATACTACTCTCATTCTAATCGGAGTACAAGTAACCGACGGAGAAGAAGGAATTGTAATAGTGCCTGTATGTGTTTCGGTAGCAGTAGTGCCAGTATGGTCATACACCAACTCGTTTGTGCTATTGAAGACTCCGTCGTTATTGTAATCAAGATAAACGCGAACGTGTTGTGCGTTCACTTTTGTGAGCACTGAAATAGCATAGGATTGCCCTGCAATTACATTAGCTTGTTGTTGGCACGAACGGTCAATGTAAACATTATTACCGTCTCGGTTGTATCCACCGGCAGATGTGCCAGTCATGTCATTGAAAATAACTTGGTAGGGCCCGGCGTCAGCCATATTGAAGGGATAATTGATAGTGGGAATGCAATTGGCCGCTGTAGGACTTGTACTTAGCGCGGTAGCACCTAAAGAAGAAATCAGAGAACCACGGATATTCAATAGTGTAGCAATCCAGCGTGTCTTTTGACCGGGAGTAAAATGGTCTTGACAGTTGGAATAATCCATGAAGTTGTGTTGCGTGCCTTGCCATGCTGCGCCTGTACAAGCATTGGTACCCGTTGGGCAGTTGAATGTAGAACGCTTCATCGGTTCGGTATCGCAAACCAAATCACCAGTGGTGGTGCAACTCGTTGTAGGAGGGCAAGTAGTGGCTGCACCTGTATTGCCCGGATCGTCTCCCTCAAAAACATGATAGAGAAAAAATGCGTGACCAATTTCATGAGGAAGTGTTATCTCGCCATACTTCGCTTTTCGTGCCAACATAATAGTACCATCCAAGCCTGGAGTGCCACCAGGGAAAGTAGCGTAGCCAGCGGTATAAGTACCGTAAGTGCCATCATTGCTGTCAATTCTATTGACCACCCAAATATTGTAGTAGTCGTTGTTGTTCCAGTCGCTAAGAGCCTTTACTGCCGCATCAGACACGCCATGTATAGAGTCAAGGTTGACGCCATAGGTGCCATAATTCGGCCCCAACAAAGTTGCTCCATTTAAACGCTCAATACCATTTGTGGCATTGCAATTCGGGTCGCGTTTTGCAAGGCTGAATTGAACCGGAAAAAAGGTGCCTCCAGAACTAGCACTTGGATACAATGGCCAGGTGGCAGCATAAGTCTGATTGAGGTAAGTAATCATGTTTTGCAACACTGAGTCTGCAGGGTTGAAAGCCGTGCCTACAGCACCGCCTGTATGAATTACGTGGATGACAACTGGGATATCATAAACAGGGCCATTGGCAGTGTTTATGATTTTCGAATTAGAACTGTTTCGGACAATTTGCGCTATTAGTGCATTGTTGTCTTGGATGTTCTGCCGATAAGTTGCAGAGCTTTGAGAAAGTTTCCAATTCAGGTCGTCCGTACCGCAACGCT
>JBDTKK010000231.1:0-13363 GCA_039935335.1 Chitinophagaceae bacterium | reverse complement strand
CCAACATTTCTCAAGGGGAAATTGCACAATTGGAGAAGGAGGGTCATCTTGGGCTTCCGTTTGAAGGAGGAATGCTCGATATACAGCGTAATGAAGTGGATATCATTGCAGAAGATATTCCAGGCTGGGCAGTGGCTAATAAGGACACATTAACTGTGGCACTTGATATTAAGCTGACACCAGAATTGGAGCAAGAGGGTCTTGCGCGGGAGTTTATCAATCGCATTCAAAGGCTTAGGAAGGAGGAAGGTTTTGAACTGACCGACCGAATTAGTGTAAAAATAGCGGAGTACGCGCCATTGCAACTTGCGGTTACGAATTATAAAGCCTATATTTGCGCCGAAATTTTAGCAGAAGATATTATTTCTTTTGATGGTTTGAGTGCCCAACATTCAATAGAACTGAACGGTGTGCATGTTAATGTTTTAATATTAAAAATAGTATAAATAATGGCTACAACAAAAAAGCCGGCAGCTAAACCCGCAGCTCCGAAAAAATCTCCTTCTTCGAGTTCAAAAAAAGTGGTAAAGTCGGCCAGTCCGGCAAAGGTAGCTGCGCCTAAAAAGGCGACGGCAACTAAAGCTGCACCAGCCAAGGCTATTGTTGCCCAGGCGAAAGCGGCAGCACCAAAAGTAGTCGCAGCAAAAGCCGCCGCTCCATCAAAGAAAGCAGTACCCGCTAAACAGGCCGCTCCAGCGAAAAAGGCAGCTACCCCAAAGGCATCTCCAATAAAAGCGGCCACTGTACCTAAGAAAGCAGTGCCAGCGAAAGCTGCCGCACCAGTGAAAAAGGCAGAACCAGCTAAAAAAGTAGCACCAGCAAAATCTGTCCCGGCTAAGACTGCCGCAAAGAAGGTTATTCCGGCAAAAGTTGTAGCTAAAAAAGCTACTCCGGCAAAAGCTGTAGCTAAAAAGGTTATTCCGGCAAAAGCCGTAGCTAAAAAAGTTACTCCGGCAAAAGCCGTCGCTAAAAAGGCTACTCCTGCAAAGGCTACTCCTGCAAAGGCTGTGGCCAAAAAGATTGCTCCTGCAAAGGCTGTCCCGACTAAAGCTGTGGCTAAAAAGGCCGCTCCTGCGAAAGCCACACCAGCGAAGGCTGCACCACCAAAAGCTGCACCAGCGAAGGCAGCAGTTAAAAAGGCTGTACCTGCGAAAGCAACGCCTGCAAAGAAAGCGACAGCAGCTACTAAGGCAACGTCTTCAAAAACACCAGCCAAAGCGGCTAAAGCACCTGCTTCAAAGACTGCTCCAGCAAAAAAGACTAGTGCCAAAGTCGCTCCTGCGAAGCCAGTTGTTGCAAAAATTAAGGCTGAACCAAAAGAGAAAAAAGCTCCGGTAAAGAAAGCGAAGACAGAGAAACCCGCCAAAGTTGAGAAAGTAAAGGATATCCCTGTCAAGGTGAAAAAAATCACCAAAGCAGAGCAACGTGCTGCTGATAAGCGAACTGCATCTGCAATTCTTCGGGTACAAGCGAAAATTGCAACAGCGACACCTAAACCTCAACCTAAGCCCGCGCCGATGCCAACGATTATGCCTGGCCGCGGCGGAGAAGAAAAGAAGAATACAGTTATTATCGCGCATCGCAAATTGGAAACAAAGCCAAAAGAAGATGTGGATGACAGCATCACGATGATTTCCTACCAACCAGATTTCACCCGCTCAATTCTTGATAAGGACGAAGCCGACACCAGTCCGCTTTACCGATACAGCGACGATGAATTGAACGAGTTCCGCGATTTAATCACTGCCCGCTTGGCCACTGCCCGCAAAGAATTGGCCTACCAACAAGGACTTATTACCCACCGCGATGCAGCAGGTTCGGAAGATTCCGACAACCGCTACATGAATATGGAAGACGGAAGCGGAGCTATGGAGCGGGAGCAATTGAGCCAATTGGCAAGTCGTCAAATCCAGTTTATCAACCACCTTGAAAAAGCAATGGTGCGCATAGAAAATAAAACCTATGGTATTTGCCGCATTACAGGCAAGCTTATTGATAAGGCTCGTCTTCGTGCTGTGCCTCATGCAACTTTGAGCATTGATGCAAAGAATTCCATGAAAAGCAAATAAGAGAGAAATTTCCTTTTTTGAAACGGCCATCGCAAACGTGATGGCCGTTTTTTAATGTAAAAGGTAAAAGTCAAAAGGTAAAAGTCAAAAGGTGAAAGTGAAAAGGTAAAAGTCAAAAGGTAAAAGTCAAAAGTCAAAAGGTAAAAGTGAAAAGGTAAAGTCAAAAGGTAAAAGTCAAAAGTCAAAAGGTAAAAGGTAAAAGTGAAAAGGTAAAGTCAACAGATAAAAGTCAAAAGGCCTGCCCGAACCTTATAGAAGGCTAGTAAAAGTAGCATAAAGGATTTAGAAATCTGTGCTTGCCCAGCAGGAGGCGGTGGAGATAAGCTCTCCCCCAAAAAGGGCTGGAAGAAAACTTCCAGCCCTACTAATAATTGACGGTGCTTCAGGTTAGTTCGCGAATTCGCTTAAGAACTTTATCCGCATCATCTGCAATTGCTCAATGCTAATATCTCTATCCTTAAACTCTTCATATGCATCCACCAGATTCCCATCCTGACTTTCGCGGAAGTAGTCATAAATCTCGTCCATTTCATCCTCATCCATTTCGCCATTCAGGCAATAATCCACATTGAGGCGCGTACCGCTAGACACGATAGTTTCCATCTCGCTGAGCAGTTCCGAAATTGTCAAGCCCTTGTTTTTGGCAATCGTTTCCAGTGGTATCTTCTTATCGATATTCTGGATGATGAATACCTTCATGCCGCTCTTGTTTACGATGCTCTTCATTACAAAATCATCCGGTTTCTCAATCTCGTTTTCCTCTACATAGCGAGCAATCAAATCGATGAACTTGCGCCCAAACTTCATGGCTTTCCCTTTACTAACTCCAGAAATATGCTCCAGATCTGCCATCGTTGTAGGGTAGAATGTGGCCATTTCCTCCAAAGAATTTTCCTGGAAAATGACGAAAGGCGGTAGGTTCTTTTCCTGACCAACTTTACGCCGCACATCTTTGAGCATTTCCAAAAGCACTTCATCGGTTGCAGCAGGTAATATGCTTGCTTCGCGCACATCTTCTTCCGCACGATTTTCTTCGTACTTGTGGTTGAGCGATACTTTGATAGCAAATGGTTTTTTCAGGAATTTCCGTCCGGCATCGGTTATTTTTAGCAGGCCATATTCCTCTATATCCTTGCGGATAAAGCCTTCCAGCATCATTTGCCGAATTAGAGATTGCCAGAAGTTGGCATCCATTTTCATTACCAAACCTGCGCCAAAGACTTTTAGTTTATCGTGGCCAAAAGTGGAAAGCTGCGGATTACTGCCGCCAAGCACCACGTCCACCACATAGTTGATACCAAAGCGTTCTTCCAAAGCGACAACGGTATCCAGCACGATTTTCACGCTGTCCTTCACGTCTATTTTTTCCTTTGGATTGAGGCAATTATCACAGTTGCCACAGTTGTCTTGCTCGAGATGTTCACCAAAATAATGGAGTAATAATTTGCGACGGCAAACGCTACTTTCCGTATAAGCAACCGTCTCTGAGATAAGCTGTGCGCCCATTTCCCGCTCCGACAAGGTTTTGTCTCGCATCAAATGTTCCAGCTTTTGCACATCCGCAATAGAATAGTATAGGAGGCATTTCCCTTCCATCCCATCACGCCCAGCACGACCTGTTTCTTGGTAATAATTTTCTAGCGATTTGGGGATATTGAAGTGCATTACAAAACGCACATCCGGCTTATCGATGCCCATGCCAAACGCAATAGTTGCAACGATTACTTCTACCTTTTCGTTTAGGAATTGGTCTTGTCGTTTGGAGCGGGTTGCGGAATCCAAGCCTGCATGGTAGGCCACGGCTCTAACCCCATTTGCTACGAGCGTACTGGCCAGTTCCTCGGTTGTTTTTCGGTTGAGGGTATAGATGATGCCGCTCTTGCCTTTCATGCCCTGAATGAAGCGTACCATGTGGCGGAGCACTTGGTCTTTCGTGCCTTTGGGTACAATTTCGTAATAAAGATTGGCGCGGTTAAAGGAATCGATGAAAATTGCAGGGTCGCGGAGTTCCAGATTCTTTACTATATCGTCTTGTACTTTTGGTGTAGCAGTAGCGGTAAGTGCTATAATGGGAAGCTTAGGGTTGATAAGGTCTATCATCCCGCGTAGCTTGCGGTATTCCGGACGGAAATCGTGCCCCCATTCCGAGATACAGTGGGCTTCATCGACAGCAATAAAGGAAATGGGTATGTCAGAAAAGAAGTCGATATTTTCTTGCTTAGTCAAGGTTTCAGGAGCCACATAAAGCAGCTTGGTTTTGCCGCTTGTTAGGTCATCTTTCACCGCCCGTTGCTGCACTTTGCTCAACGTAGAATTGAGGAAGTGAGCTATGTTGTCATTTTCACTGTACGAGCGGACGAGATCCACCTGATTTTTCATCAATGCGATGAGGGGAGAAACGACAATGGCAACGCCTTCACTGAGTACAGCCGGGAGCTGATAACAAAGGGATTTGCCACCGCCAGTGGGCATAATTACGAATGTGTCTTTGCCGGCAAGTACGTTTTGAATGATAGCTTCTTGCTTTCCTTTGAAAGCTGTAAATCCAAAATTTTCTTGTAATGATTTGGTGAGTGGTGATACTGTGTTCGGAGCGTTTTTTACTGCTTCCATGATGCCTGAAGGATGAAGTGGTGAATGATGTGCGGCAAGTCCGCCCACTTCCTGTATTTTTTAAAGTTTGCGAATTTACGACGTACAATGTAATAAAGAATCGCCAATTTTCCACACCGTTTTTTAACGGTGCTCAAATCGAGCCCAGGTAATATCGCCTTGGCTGCAATGGGCTACGAAGCAAGACTAGCAAGCTTTCTAATGCTTTTTTATCTTGGAAATGAAAGGTAGAAGTATCTATTATTATCACCGGAATTTCTAATTGTGTGAGGTGGTTTTCATACATCGCAGCGACTTTTTCGAGATAAGCATCTTGGATTTCTTGCTCATAACTGCGGCCTCGTTGGCGGATATGGGCTTGTAAGATTCCTACAGGGGCGTGTAGAAAAAGCAATACATCTGGCGGACGAATATTGAGATCCATTACCCGATAGACCTGCGAAAAAAGATCGTATTCCGCATCCTCCAAATTTATCCTCGCAAAGAGCTTGCTTTTTATAAATAAATAATCGGAGACAATGGTTTGTTGAAATAAATCTGGTGTAGTCGCAAATTCTAAAATCTGCTTGTATCGTTCGGCCAGAAAGGAGAGCTCGAGAGGGAAGGCATAACGCTCCGGATCTTTATAAAATTTGGGTAAAAAGGTGTTGTCGGCAAACTGCTCGAGTACCAAACGGGCATTGAGCCTTTCGGCTAAAACGCTTGCTAGGCTTGTCTTTCCGGCTCCGATGTTGCCTTCTATGGCGATGTGATTGGCCAAATTAAAAATTAAAAATGCAAAATTAAAAAGTCAAAAGTCCGTCTTGGAGAGGAAATGATTTTCCGTAAAATAGAATGAACCCTTACTACTTTATGAATCCCCTCTAGGGAAGTTTCTCTAACAGAAAATCTGTGAGAACCTTTATTATCTTAGCCTGCGCGCAAGAAGCTGTGGAGAAAAGTTCCTTTTAATTCTCTTCCTCAAAATAAATCTTGTAATAATTCAAGCCTGTTTTTTCATCAAATCCTCGCTCAATGAGTTCGCGATTGCCATGCACATACACGTGGAAATTCTTGTCCAATTTCAAAACACTTTTTAGGATACGCGCATTCTTCTTCACCGCCGCATCAGAGATGTCAAACTCTTTGTCGAAGTGCAATTCCCGCTCATCGGCATAGTCTTTTTCGTATTTCCGGAATGACTTTATCAGCTCCGGGTCACTAAAAACTTCTTGCTCGAAACTCTTCTTTTCAAACTGCTCATTTTTCTTGAAATAACCTGCGGATTTATTGAGCATTTCGATCTGTTGCACGCGCTCCACTTCATACTCTGTGGGCATCTGATCCACAATAAATTCCTTCGACATCCGCATGTAGTTTTCGGTAGCGTGGTATTCATCATCCAGCGCCCAAATCTTCAAAAAAGTATACTTCCAAAACTGGGCTTCGCCGCCCTTCGCGGTTCGGTCTATCACATGGAGGACATAACCTTCGTCTTTGGAAACATTGAAAGTGAGACAGCCTTTATCCATCTTTTCTGGATTGATGCCTTCCTCGGGACTGAAATGATAGCCATTTTTCTCCTCTTCCAGTCGTAGGTATTTGCTTTTGGATTCTGTTTTGTAAATGCCCACAGCTTCCGTCATGCGGCCATTTAAAGGGATTCCCGTGAAATAGGCCACGTGTAGCTCGCCGCTTTTGATTTGGGGCAGATTAGTGATGTCGTGCAGATGCCGTGCGAGGTTGGCGGATTCTCGAAGCAGGTTTTCTGGATCTTCAAAAATGGCGGAGACGAAGTGATAGACTTCGTTGAGCTTGAGGTCTGCAGGGTGCCAGAGTTTGTAGGAAGCCGCTTCTTTGAAAGGCGTGAGGAAATATTGGAGCAGAACTTGTTTTAGTTCTTCGCTATCAATGGCTACGGGAGTTTTGGAAAGTTGAAGTACATCGCCTGCGGCGTTGTTGCCTACATAATGGGTAACGAGGCTGTGGAGGGTGATATCGTTGAGGCTGAGCATTGCAGCAAAGTTGGGGAAGAAACCTATAAGGTTTTCGAAACCTTATAGGTCTTTTCTTTACGATTCCACAAAGCCCATCCTACATCGGCCCAAACATCGCCAAAAAGTCAAGTTCCTTCTGGCTGAATTGTCCGCTATCGATAGAAGGTAACTGGTAAGTGCCTTGGCCGCTACCCATGCTCGTCCCCGGCTTGGAAGTATGATTACCAAAACGGTTTTTGGCCGGCTGGGAAATTTTGTGCCACATGGATTCCTGGTAAATACCCTGCATTTGTTCCATCCCTTCTACAATAATGGTAGAACTTCCGATGAAGCTCTGTGCCTTCTTTTTTACGGGTTCCAAAGCATGTTTCAGCCGCAATACTTCCTGTGTCCAATTACTTTTCCCCATATTGGCGACATCAAAATTCATGATGGTGAAATCGCCCTGAACGCAAACGTAATAGCAACCTAAAATCGGACAAGTATTAAAGATGGTAACGTCTATATTTCCTGCGGTGATTTGGTCGTTTGCCGCATTCATTTCTTTGTATTTCTTCGCGAGCTCATACAGGTTGTGAATGAGCATCAGCATTCCTTCTACCGCACCTACAATGCTATCTCCGGGTACCATTGCAGCAAGTAGAGCTGCTTTCGCTACAAAGGCCGAACCATGTATCGCGGCCTCTTTACCGTTCCTAATAATTTCCTCATCGATAATGTGAATGATGGCAGCTAAGGCTGCAGAGGCATCGCCTGGACGCACATCTCCACGACGCTCTTCCAGCGTCATACCATCAAGTTGATTAAAGATGACTTGCAGTAAACTCCAGATGGTTTTGCCGCCGGAGGTAAGCGTGCCTATAATTGGAGCGCAGTCCATCGCAAAATCAGCCGCGCCAGAGCCTAAAGCCATTTCAATAAGTTGGCTGTGCTGCTGCGCCGGTACGCCGTTCAGAATCGCTTCAATCCCCGACTGAAATTGGCTGGCAATTGAGTGGATAGAATTGACACCACTTACAACAGCTTTCCCATCCTTGGCAATAGTAGTTGCTTTACCAAGGTTTCCTTTGCTTTTTAGCTTTTGATTGCCCTTCATCTTCCGGTCGTGAATCGCCTGAAGGAATACGTTGGAAAGTACTACACGTCTCCCAGCAAACATTTGCGCTGATGCCCGCCGAATCTGGCTTCTGATGATGGATTTCGCTTCGGAGTCAGCGAGTTTTTCGGAAGGAGACAGAGCCTTTGGCATGTTCGACATATACCCCAACTGCTGCGCGAGCTTTTCTACAATTTTATTCTTCGAATTCCGTACACTTCTGTGCCAATCCTGGCCTTTCTTGTTTTGCTCGTCTATCCATGCAGTCAAGAATTTCAGCGCATCTCGCTCGTTTCGCATCTGTAGAGCAGTGTCAATTTTTTTCAAACTCTCGCTGCGAGATTTAATCATCGAATGGGTGTCTTTCATCCATTCGGCGTGTGTAATGGTTAGTGGCATAAAGATTGGATTTCGTAAAATTTTGTCTAAACTACAAAAAAGTGAATGTTGCATGGTTGTTAAAATTAGGTAATCCTTAGATTTTTTTTATGGAATTGATAAATAGATGAGAATGAGCATAGTTTCGAGAATTGAAATCCAAATCAGTTATTCATCACAGTTCAAAAAATCCGTTGTTCTTAGACCACCGTTGTTCTTAGACCCCTGTCTAAGAACGTTCCGTTGTTCTTAGACCCCAGTCTAAGAACGTCCGGTTCGCAATCCCCAGATTGCATTGGGTAAGTCTTGAATGAAACTGGGTTCTTTTGAAATTTGTTCGTTGTTCTGTTGTTCTTAGACCTCTGTTGTTCTTAGACCCCAGTCTAAGAACGCTCGGTTTGCAATCCCCAGATTGCATTGGGTAAGTCTTGAATGAAACAGGCTTCTTTAGAAATTTGTTCGTTGTTCTTAGACCCCTGTCTAAGAACGTTCGGTTTGCAATCCCCAGATTACATTGGGTAAGCATGATGCGATATTTGCCAATTCAGTTTTGTGCTTCAAGATTTAAGTCATAAACATCCAACAACCAAATTTTAAAGCTAAATTTGCTTCAAACCAACTTGTTGCCGGGAGAAAAGGCGATATCGGTAACAGCCTGAAAATCGAAAAATGCTCAGCTCTAGAGAAATAATTATCCGTCTATGTTTGGCTGCCTTGTTTGGGGCGCTCGTGGGCTTTGAGCGGGTACGAAAAGATGGCCCGGCAGGGTTAAGAACCCATATGCTCGTTTGTGTCGGCTCGAGCTTGATAATGATTGTCTCAGCATTTGGCTTTTCAGATGTTCTCAATACAAACCATGTAGCACTAGATCCTTCGAGAATAGCAGCGCAGGTAGTAACCGGAATAGGTTTTTTGGGGGCGGGTACTATCTTATTTTCCAAAGAAGGCACTATAAAAGGCTTGACGACCGCTGCGGGGCTATGGACAGTCGCCGCCATCGGTTTAGCTACCGGTGCCGGCATGTATTTTGAGGCAGGCATCGCAACAGGCTTAGCCCTAATTATTCTTTGGGCTATGCAACCCATTGAACGAGCATATTCAAAAAGGTTCAAGCATAATACCATTAAGATTGTTACGAATAAGGATGTAAGCGAGGCAACTTTGTTGAAGGATTTGCTCGGTAGGGAGGAGTTGAAAATCCTGTCATTTTCGCTCGAAAAACTTGAGGAAAACTTTGTTTTTCAATTGAAATTTGAAAGTATAGATATGGCGAAATTGAGCACTTTCGTGAATGAATTGAAGAAAGACCCGACCATAAAAGAGATTTATTGGAATCAATAAAGCTCGTGTCTTATAGAGTGAATCTAGGCGACTTCGGAATTACAGGAGGCTCAAAAGAATTGGCAACTGTTAGGGTACTTTCCGCGTTGTTCTTAGACCCCTCGTTGTTCTTAGACCCCAGTCTAAGAACGCTCGGTTCGTAATCCCCAGATTGCGTATTTATAAGCACGTTGTTCTTAGACCCCAATCTAAGAACGTTCGGTTCGCAATCCCCAGATTGCGTATTTATAAGCCTCGTTGTTCTTAGACCCCAGTCTAAGAACGCCCGGTTCGCAATCCCCAGATTGCTCATTTATAGGATAATAGCTTATGGTCAAAGGTTATAAAATAGCGCGACACCACTTTTCTTCGAAGTCGTCAACTGGAGCTTTCGCGGATCGGCTATGAACTATTCTAGCTTAGGGCAAACCGGGAAATCAGTACGTAAGCCATTCGCAGCACGAAGCCGCCTAAGTGATTTTTTTTCAGATAAAATCCTAGACAAGCACAATCCTTTACCGATAAATAAACTTCCCTGAATATCGATTTGCCGCACCTTGCAAAGAATAGAAATAGATGCCGGGGATGTTTAGGTATTGCCCAATGGGGATGGAGGATGTCAAAACGCCAATTTCTTTTACCAAACTCCCCCTAATATCGTAAATTTTCAAACTCCCTTTTGTTAGCCCTTGCCGTAAGAGCATAATCATTTCAGCACCTCCCGGATTGGGTTTTATGATAATAGGAATCTGTTTGTTGATTGTCGCAACTCCCACAGTTTGTACCTCGCAACTTTTTAGGTTGTCAAATTCAGATGCAGCAAGCACGCCCTTTGCAATCATAGTTGATGAAATAGAACAAGGAAGTTGTAATGCAGGAACACAGGATGGGTATATCCCCCGATTCCTAAAACAACGTAATTGCGAGCACATTTCAAATGCGGAGTTACTAGGGAAAATAGAAAATAAAGAACCATCGAGCGTGCCTACTCCTTCCACAAATTGGTAATCATCCTGCGATGATCCGGTGGGCCCAACATTGCCCATTTTCGGCCTCATCGACCACACCCTAACGCTATTGTTACCCAACAAAACGGTATCTATCCTTTTTACAAAATGACAGAAGTGATAATCACCAAAATCAACATGTAGCGTATCGTTTACTTTGAAATTGTAATCGAAAAATAAATGTTCTAGGGTATCCGTAACGGCACCGAAAGAATAATTTTTAGTAAGAAAACGAAATGAAAGCTTCCCGCTTATGGTATCTTCAGCAATACCTACATTCCCAAAATTTCTGTATCTAAGCCCAGCAATGAGCGTATCTGTCAAAGCTCCACCAGTTCCAATAACACCTTTCTGATCGTCATAGCTAAAACGATATACAGTCCATTGATTGGAGGTATCCGTAAATCGGATTTTCTGTGCGTGGGCCATCAAGCCAAAAACTAACAATAAAAGCAATAAATAGGTCTTTTTCATGGGTAGTGGATTTCGGATAGTTAATGACACCTGCATGGCAAAAATAATTTTACGAAAATTGAAAATCTAAAGTGTGAATATTGTATTGCTCATCGTTAGTGGGCTGCCTCTGCTTGGTTACCATTTTTGCTAAACTCATTTTAAATAGCTCTTTTCTACCTGGTACTTAATTCATTTCGCTAAAGTACAACATCCGTTCAATAATTGCAAGCAATTTGGGCACGAGCCGTCGAGACATATTCGAGGAATCGGAAACATTCGTTGGAAGACCGTGCAATGGCGGCAGGGATATCAAGGGTAAAGCTGAAGTTATTTAAAACTACAAAATATCACGATTTTGGTTTTCTTCGGGACAGGCAGCAGGTAGAGCCTTGCTGTACGGTTATTACCTTTGGAGGCTATGGCGAACGGCGAAAGAAAATCTGCATTAATTGGATAAACTCTCCCGTGGCAACATTTTTGGACAACTTAAAAATCCCTTCCTGCAATCCTCAAACAGCTACTTCTATGAACTACTGACGCTACTTTTGCTGAAGGGGCATCACACTCCCTCCGACCTAAATTACACGATAAATGACCAACAAAAATTTGTCCGAAATACCTTTTTCCGTCTTAGACCTTGCACCGATTACTGAAGGAAACACCGCAGCTACTTCGTTTAAAAACACTTTGGCCTTGGCACAGCGTGTTGAGGAGCTTGGATACCACAGATATTGGCTGGCAGAACATCACAATATGGACAGCGTAGCCAGTTCTGCCACAGCAGTGCTTATAGGATATGTTGCCAATGGTACAAAAACAATACGCGTAGGTAGTGGCGGCATCATGCTGCCGAACCATGCACCGCTCATCGTGGCAGAACAGTTTGGTACCTTAGCTTCTTTGTTTCCCAATAGAATAGATTTGGGACTCGGCAGAGCTCCCGGTACGGACCAACCCACCGCGATGGCGCTACGTCGGGGCAGGATAGAGACAGTACAGGATTTTCCAGCAGATATCAGGACTTTGCAACAACTTTTTTCAGCGGAGAATCGTAATTCAAAAGTAAGAGCAATTCCCGGTGAAGGCCTCGACGTACCAATTTGGATATTAGGTTCCAGTACGGATAGTGCGCGGCTTGCGGCGCAAATGGGTTTGCCTTATGCGTTTGCTAGTCATTTTGCACCTGCGCAGTTTCTGACCGCAATTGATATTTACCGTAGGAATTTCCAAGCATCAGAAGCTTTGGAAAAGCCGTACGTGATGGCTTGTGTCAATGTGATAGCTGCCGATACAAACGAAGAAGCTCAATATTTATCGAGCTCTTTTTTGCAATTGCTCAAAGGCATTGTGACTGGAAAGCGAAGTCCTTTGCCACCACCAGTTGCAGATGTTCAGCGTTTATTGGGAGATGAGGTGCAGGCACTAATTCACCAAATGATGTATTATTCCTTCATTGGTGATGCACAAAAGGTAAAGGATGGACTTGCAAAATTCCAGGCCGCTGCACAAGTGGATGAAATTATGGTGACGAGCCATATTTATAATCCTGCAGCG
This sequence comes from Chitinophagaceae bacterium, assembly GCA_039935335.1. GTDB lineage: Bacteria > Bacteroidota > Bacteroidia > Chitinophagales > Chitinophagaceae > UBA1952. The sequence continues at coordinate 894 of JBDTKK010000231.1, read as the reverse complement.
CGGTTACATAGTTATGAAGTACTTCGGGGAGCGATGAAATCATAGTTAACGGATTTGCTGATAATATTCCGCCATTCCATCGTGGCATGAATTTGCACTGCAAGCATAAATCCTTTTAATCAGCATTATGCTCCTCAACCTGATAGTTTTCGCCTTGTCTTTAGCTCTGGTACTTTTTATCTTGTATCAGAATTTCAAAAAGAAAAAACGGATTATAGCTGGCGACATACCTCCGCGTGCTGTGCACAGGCTACTTCTAAAGTACGTTCGTTTTTATGCAAAGCTGAGTCCGGCAGAACAGGAAGAATTTATCCTCCGCGCCAAAGACTTTTTGAGTAAGGTAAATATTACACCTGTGGAAAACCTTAAAATCACTATGCTAGACCGGATTTATGTCGCAGCCTCTGCTATCATCCCGATTTTTGGACACAAAGGTTGGAGCTATAATAATCTGGATCAAGTGCTAATTTATCCTGGGAATTTCAGTAAGGACTTCGAGCTCAAAGGACCCGAAACTGATGTGATGGGAATGGTAGGAACTGGCACTATGAATCGGAGCATGATTATCAGCATTGGCGCACTCCGTAGCGGTTTTGAGCAGGCTGGTCGCGGCAATACAGGCATTCATGAGTTTGTGCATCTGCTGGATAAAGCCGATGGCGCGACAGATGGTGTTCCCGAGTATTTGCTACCGAAAGAGCTGACCCAACCTTGGCTCGAATATGTGCATCGGGCAATAGCGAATATTCGAAAAGGTCAATCGGACATTAATCCTTACGGCGCGACAAACGAAGCAGAGTTTCTGGCCGTTATTTCGGAATATTTCTTCCAAAAACCCGACAAGCTAAAGGCCGAACATCCAGACTTGTGGAAGATGTTGGAGCAGATGTATTT
>JBDTKK010000230.1:0-9092 GCA_039935335.1 Chitinophagaceae bacterium | reverse complement strand
GCAATGCGGGCATAAGCTCGCGCCAATTTGGCTATGCGCAAGGTCTTTTCAATAGCCACTTTTGCAATGCTTTTCTTATCGCTCGTCACGCCCACAGTATTGCCCGCCATCTGTACAACAGCCGCCGCATCTATAGCATCAATACAGACACCCAGTTCCCCCACACTTTCCGCAAACCCCATATTTCCCTTCCACACATCATGCTTCCCGAGGAGCAGCGCTTGTACCGCCTTGCACATGTCCATTCTATTCAAGTTCGCTTTAGTCATAGCAAGTGTCTTTTGTGTTTAAGGAGGAGATGGAGAAGAAAAATTAATCGTCAGTTTCAAAAAATCAAAGCTACATCCAAAACACCACACTGTGAGTATTCCAACCGATACCGTGAGCATTACATTCTATACCATGAGATTTCAATCCCAAGTCATGAGTATTCCGCTCTGGATAATGAGTATTCCATCCGAGACTATGCAGATTCAATCCCTAGCCATGAGTATCCCATTCTGGATGAAGGATATTATATACCTGACAATGAATATCCTACTCTAAACCATGAGTATTCTAACCTATACCCTGAGCTTTACACCCCATATAGTGAGCATTCCACCCCATATAATGAGCATTCCATTCTGCACTGTGAGTATCCCATTCCAGATTATAGGCCTTTCAATCCATACTGTGAGCATTCCGTTCAGCACCGCCACCTATCAGTTCTCCAACGCCACCTGTAAGCTATAGGCAGCCATCGCTCAATTTTGTCGCGATACCCGAAAAGCCCGCTCCGCCACCTTCATTATGTGCTCGACATGTCTGCCTCCAAGTAAGTGATAGCAACCTCCAACTATCACTACAAATAAATTCTCCCCCATCAGTATTTCGTGCGCCACTGCCAACAGTCGCATCCAAACCAAGAGCTTTCTATTCCACACCTCCAGCAACTGAAGGAACTCAAATCAACAAGAAAATCCCTTCGCCTTCCGCCAAAAAAAATCCCGCAAGCCTCATCAGCTCGCGGGATTTTCTATAATAGACCTTAGACGAAAATATTCCCAGCACTTTCTCCAAAACAGGTGTGTCGCGCTCCTATCGTCACGGAATGACAACAGAGATACTCACCGGGATTAGAACGGAAATTTTCTTAACTCGCCCGTCCCAACACCACCCAACACGAGCTTTTACCTTTTGCCTTTTGCCTTTTGCCTTTTACCTTTTGCCTTTTACCTTTTGCCTTTTGCCTTTTACCTTTTGCCTTTTGCCTTTTACCTTTTAATTCCCTACGCCATCCCCTTCCCGTGGCATTGCTTATACTTCTTGCCGCTTCCGCAAGGACAAGGGTCGTTTCTTCCAATCTTTGGGCCAGCAACCGCAGGCTGGCGCTTCACGGCAACTTCCGGTTCGTTGTAATAATCATTTTCATCCGCCGCATAGTCTTCGCCCGCCGCCATCACCTCGTTGCTATTGGTGCTCATCCTGCTCATATCTGTGCGTTGGTGTAGCTCCTGTGGCCGCGCCTGCTGTGGCGTTTCCTGAACCGGAATACCAGCACGCAGCAAGAAGGAAATGATGTTCTGGTTCGTTTCTAGCAGCATTTGCTTGAACAATCCGAAAGCCTCAAACTTATAAACCAGTAGCGGGTCTTTCTGCTCATAGCTCGCCATCTGTACAGAGTTCCGGAGGTCATCCATCGCACGCAAATGGTCTTTCCAGGAATCGTCTATCAAGGCCAGCGTAATGTTCTTCTCCAAGGTGGAAACGACAGGTTGTGCATTTTGCTCTACAGCCTCCTTGAGGTCAGCGTAAATATTTATCCCGCGAATGCCATCTGTAAAGGGAATGGAAATGCTTTCAAATTTCCCGGCTTGGTCGCTCAAGATATGCGCCAATGTTGGCGTCATCTGCTCGCGCATGGCCTGCATTTTCCTCGTGTACATATCCTTAGCCTGATGGAAAAGATTGTCGGCAATGATGTGCAAATCTCCTGTCTTGAATTCTTCTTCTGTCACGTTCGGCTCCATCGCTAAATGCTTGATAGTATCAAGCTGGAATGCAGCAAAGTCGCGATTATCCTGATGTTTTTCGGTGAGGTCGCTACATACGTCAAACATCGCATTGTCCAAATCCACCGAAAGGCGCTCGCCAAACAAGGCGTGATTCCGACGCTTATACACAACATCGCGTTGAGAGTTCATCACGTTGTCATAATCCAGCAAACGCTTTCTGATGCCGAAGTTGTTTTCCTCTACTTTTTTCTGCGCGCGTTCAATACTTTTCGTAATCATGGAATGCTGCAACACCTCTCCAGGTTTATGACCCATTTTGTCCATCAACGAAGAGATTCTTTCGGAGTTGAAAAGACGCATCAAATCATCTTCCAGGCTTACAAAAAACTGCGAAGAACCTGGGTCTCCCTGCCGTCCCGCACGTCCGCGCAACTGCCTGTCCACCCGCCGACTTTCATGTCGCTCTGTACCGATGATGGCCAAGCCACCAGCTTCCTTCACGCCCGCGCCCAGCTTGATGTCCGTACCACGCCCGGCCATGTTGGTGGCAATGGTAACCGCTCCGGTAAGACCAGCTTCGGCAACCACCTGTGCTTCCCGCGCGTGCTGTTTCGCATTCAATACATTGTGCTCAATCTTGCGTTGCCGTAGCATCCTACCCAGCAATTCACTCACCTCAACAGAGGTAGTACCTACAAGTACGGGCCTTCCAATGCCGCGCAGAGCTTCAATTTCATCGATTACGGCGTTGAACTTTTCCTTCCGCGTTTTATACACCAAATCTTGTTGGTCTTTCCGGTCGATGGGTCTGTTTGTCGGGATGCTGACTACATCGAGCTTGTAGATTTCCCAGAATTCGCCAGCTTCCGTTTCGGCAGTACCCGTCATGCCGCAAAGCTTGTGGTACATTCTAAAAAAGTTCTGCAAAGTGACGGTCGCAAAGGTTTGCGTCGCAGCCTCTACATCCACATTTTCCTTCGCCTCCAGCGCCTGATGCAAGCCATCGGAATATCGACGGCCTTCCATGATACGACCCGTCTGCTCGTCCACGATTTTTACTTTGCCTTCTATCACGACATACTCTACGTCTTTTTCAAAAAGGGTATAGGCTTTCAGCAATTGTTGAATGGAATGGATGCGGTCAGCTTTAATAGCGTAATCTGCCAGAAGCGCGTCTTTGCGACTTATCTTTTCTTCTGGAGTTGCGTCAGAATTATCGATTGCGGTTAGCTCTGTTGCAATATCTGGGAGGATGAAAAAGTCCGGTTCTTCAGCGTCCTGACTCATCAAAGCCAAACCCTTTTCGGTAAGGTCAACGGAGTTTTGTTTCTCATCGATGGCAAAATAAAGTTCGACATCCACCTTAGGCATGTGCCGTCCTTGTTCCCCAATGTAGTAGTTCTCTGCTTTTTGTACGAGCTGCTTATTTCCCTCTTCAGAAAGGTATTTTATAAGGGCAGAATTCTTTGGCAAGCCACGCTGGGCGCGGAATAGCGCAAGCCCACCTGTTTCTTTATCTGTCTTGCCTTCGGCAATAAGTTTCTTCGCATCGATGAGGCAAGCGTTGACTACTTTTTTTTGCAATTCTAAAAGGCGCTCAATACGCGGCTTCAGGATGTGGAATTGTTGTTCATCACCTTTGGCTACCGGCCCGGAAATAATGAGTGGAGTACGCGCATCGTCAATCAATACACTATCCACTTCATCCACCATGGCAAAATGGTGTTTGCGTTGCACCATTTCCTCCGGTGAATGCACCATGTTATCACGGAGATAATCAAAGCCGAATTCATTATTGGTCCCGTAGGTAATGTCCGCCAGGTAAGCGTTTCGGCGTTCCGGTGAGTTGGGTTGATGTTTGTCGATACAATCAACGCGCAGGCCGAGCCATTCAAACAAAGCTCCGTTCCATTCCTGGTCGCGTCGAGCCAGATAATCATTCACCGTCACGATGTGTACGCCTTCGGCGGCGAGCGCATTGAGATAAGCGGGTAGGGTAGATACGAGCGTCTTTCCCTCACCTGTAGCCATCTCCGCAATCTTGCCATCGTGCAGCACCATACCGCCAATGAGCTGCACATCGTAGTGTACCATATTCCATTGCACGAGGCTACCTGCGGCCATCCAGCTATTGTTAAAAATGCTGTTGTCGCCTTCAATCATGATGTTGTCGCGAACGATGGCCAACTCGCGATCCAAATCTGTTGCGGTAGAAACCATGGTTTCATTTATCGAAAACCGACTGGCGGTTTCCTTCACCACAGCAAAGGCTTCTGGTAAAATGCTTTCCAGCACTTCTTCAATCAATTCATCGCGGCGCTTAATCAGTTTATCTACTTCCTGATAAATTGCTTCGCGGCTGTGGTCGGCCACATCTACAGCTTCCGCTTCAGATCGTGTTTTTACAATTTCCGCGTCGATGTCTCTGAGATAATCTTGAATCCTGCTTTTAAATTCAGCAGTCTTGCCGCGTAGTTCATCGTTTGAAATGTTGGCCAGCTTTGCGAATTCTGCATTGATAGCATCCACCTTGGGTGCTACGCGTTTCACATCTTTATCGCTTTTATTGCCGCCGAATAGTTTGGAGAGTAAGCCCATTATTTAATTTGCTGAGTAAAGGTTTTGAAGCTTTGACGCGCTGTGCGCAAAGGTTTGATGATCGTTCTATAAAGGAATCTTGGTAACAAAATGTATGCTGTTTGCGAATGCTGACAGCCTGTCATAAAAAGGGCTTCAAAGCTACGCCAATCGCTGCGCCGAGCCAACGAAAATGCTCTAAGAAGGCAGTGGAATGCGCTTAAAAAAAAGATTTTTATGAAAAGGCTTGCATGGCCGGAAAATTTTGCTGTATTTTGGACGCGATTTAAAACAGACAGAAGTCACAACATGAAAAAAACTTTGCTCCTCATTTCTGCACTGATGGTCGGTGCTGCCGGACTCAACAATGCACAGGCTCAAGACCGTGGCAATGATGAACTTGTAAACGTATTTCAATGGTACAATACCGTTGATCACACTTTTGAAACCGTTGCCGAAGGTGAATACCAAGACGGACAAATGATTAACTGGGGATGGGAAGATAAGCATATGCTTTTCGTTGCCTTTCGCAACCCAGGAGAAGGTCGTGTGGCTGTGTACAGCTGGAAGAACCCTGTCACTAAAGACCAGATTTCAGTTGCTGATGACGAGTTCACCAACGACCAACTGATTAAAATGGGCTATACTGGCAAGAAGCTTCAGTATTATGCACCAACACGCCGCGGACCAAACACCGTTGCCGTGTATCGCTGGAAGATTGATCGCCGCGAAGATTGGGTCACTATTCCTGAAGAAGGCAATACCGATGCCTACTACAAGAAAGGATACCGCCACAAGACTTTCCAGTACTATGGTATTCCCCGTAGCCTCGACGTGAAAATCTACAACCAGCTTTAATTTCTTTTAGAAATTTTTCAAAGCGCTACTTCTAATTCAGAAGTAGCGCTTTTTTATTTTTAGGAGGTGCTCCTATTTGGCTTGCCCAAGACAATACATTTGGGCTTAGCCGAGACTACTTATCTGCGGACACATTCCTTGGTATCCGTGTCACTTTTGGGAATTGAAACCTCCCTTGCCTAGACTAAAGGGCATCTGGTTGCCTCGCTAAATCTTATCTTAATCGCCCTCCATGAAGAAGTTTTGTTTCGTACTTTTCTTATTGAGTTTTATTTCTGAAGAAACTATTCACGCGCAGATTCAAGCCAATAATTATTCAGCACAAAACCAAAAATCATTTGAGCCAAACCTGCGCCTAGAAAGCGACGCAGCGAGTTTGCCTATTTTAAAAGGAGTTTTTCCTTCAACAGAAAATGACATCAAATATTTAGGTGTCGCTGGCTCCGATGGTCTGTTCACAACAGTACGGGATTCATTAAACGCAGAGCTATACTCAGCCGTTGCTCCTGCTCCAATTTCTTTCAAAACTTTCCTCCTTCCGACAGTTTTAATTGGGTATGGCGCACTAACCATTAACCACGATAACGTAAGTGATTTCAACAAAAAAGCTCAGGAAATTTTTTATTCGGGAGGGAAATTCATCGGGCCTTTTGTAGAGGATTATCTTTTGTGGACTCCAGCTTTAAGCGTTTATGCCTTGAATCTTTTCGGCGTGAAAGGGCGGAATAATTTCGTTGACCGCTCCGCATTATTTGGGATGAGCAGTTTGATTGCTGGCGGCATTTTTTACGGCATTAAGCAGTTTGGCTTTGAGCTTAGGCCTGATAGTTCAGACAAACTTTCTTTCCCCTCCGGACATACCACTGAAGCCTTTGTTTGCGCAGAATTTTTGCGTGAGGAATATCGCGGAAAGCTGCACTGGTCGGTCTTTGCAGGCGGATATGCTGTGGCCATTGGCGTTGGCTGTTTGCGGATGTATCACAACAAACATTGGCTAAGTGATGTAGCAGAAGGCGCGGGTATCGGCATCGCTGCTACCAGGTTTTCTTACTTCTTATATCCCAAAGTAAAACAGCTACTTTTTGGTAGCAAAATTGTGAGAGAAAGCGCTATGATTATGCCTATTTATCAAATTGGCGGCGGCTATGGATTGGCGTTTAGCTATCGCTTTTAGTGTTTTCAGCTACTCGGAATCCTTCAATTTTTCGGCAAAAACTTTCCTGAATTTATCCAGCTTCGGACGTACCACAAATTGGCAGTACGGCGCATTTCCGTTTTGGTTGTAGTAGTCCTGGTGGTAGTTCTCTGCAACATAAAACTCACTGGCTGGGGAAATTTCCGTCACAATTGGTGCATTGAAAGCATGTTCCTCATTCAGTTTTTGCTTGTAAGCCGCTGCCATGGCTCTTTGCGCTTCATTATGGTAATAAATGACCGAACGGTATTGCGTGCCCACGTCATTTCCTTGTCTGTTTAATTGTGTCGGGTCGTGAGCTGTCCAAAAGGCAGCTAGCAGCTCTTCATAAGTAATTTGGTCAGGATGATAATAGACGTTTGTCACCTCAGCATGGCCCGTTGTACCGGTACAAACTTGTGCATAGCTCGGATTCTTCACTGTACCACCCATATAGCCGCTCTCCAATGATTCTACGCCTTTCAGTTGTTGAAATTGAGCTTCCGTACACCAGAAGCATCCTGCGCCGAAAGTGGCTGTCAGTATGGTGTCTGGAGAATTTTTAGTGTTAGGAACAACGGGTTCGGTCATGGTTTTAAAAGTTTTTGTTTGTACGAAATTCGATCCATTGTCGCCATTTGCACAGCCAGCTAAAAGTGGAAATAATATCACGAGTATAAGTCGGGAACGAGTCATGGCTTTATTATCAAAATCAGACCAAGATGTACGGTTGTCAAGGCTCGCAGGTTTCGGCAACCAAGGATTTTAACAGCTTAATGAGGCCGGATAATCACAAACTTCATCGCCTTACCGCTGGCTGGCTTGCCGTCCGCCATGCGGATGTGGATGTCGTCATAAACAGCAGTGTCTCCGGGTTTGGTGCGCGAAGCAATGGTCTTACTTATGATGGGGCTTAGCGAATCGCCCAAACAATATTCTGTGAGTAAATCCGTGACGATTATAGGATTTGCAGCAGAATCTTCATAAAGATTTCGCTCCGCATAAGTAAAGGAGAAACCGTCAATCACTGCGCCATTAGTAGCTTTCAGGCGAATACCTTGTGGTGCGAGCCTGTCAAATTCTTGCTTGGTAATATCACCACCAGCCAGCTCTGAACCGCCTAAAAAGACATCCAAAATCGGCCTTTTATAAATGGAAACACTATCCTTTTTAAGTCCTTTAGAATTTGTTTTCTTCCCCTTCGATTGCGCAAATGCCACGCCAAAAAGCGCAAAACTTCCCACTACCAAAATGGCTTTCTTAGTCATCCTCATAGGCTCTCAAGTTACAGCAAAGCCAGGCTTTCGGCAATCGTTTGGATGCGACTTAACGTATCGCTTTGTTTCTTGCGCTCCAAATCCACTACTTCCTGCTTAGCATTGTTTACAAATTTCTCATTGTTCAGTTTTTGCTCGACGCTTCGCAAAAAGCCTTGCAAATGATTCATCTCTTTTTGAAGTGCCTCCTTTTGAACTCCGGTATCAACTTTTTGCTCTCCTTGCAAATAGAGCTTGTCGTTTTGCAATACCAATGAAATAGCACCTTCCACAGCTTCTTTCGTAAAACTTAATTGCTGCGAATTGGTTTGTCTCAAAATGGTTTCCTGGCGCTCTTTGTACAGAGTTTCCTCTGGCGCATTCACCAAAATATCAATTGGGTCTTTCGGTTTCAAGCCTGCTTTAGCGCGGGCATCCCGAATAGCCGTAATAATTTGTTGCAGCTTCATTCCTTGTTGTAGCAATTTTTCATCGGCATTGGTGGTCGCAGCAAGCTGTAAAACCATGAGGTCGTCTCCGATTTCTCTTTCCTTTAAAACCTGATAAATTTCTTCAGTTACGAAGGGTAGAAATGGATGCAGCAATTGTAACAATCGCTCAAAAACAGTGATGGAATCCTGGTAAGTTTTTTGGCTAAGGTTTGCTCCCTGCGCGGGTTTCACCCATTCCAAATACCAACTGCAATAGTCATCCCAAATGAGTGAATACAAGGTTTTTAAAGTCTCGCTAAGTTGGAAAGTGTCAAACAGCTTGTTAATGGTCTCGCTGGTCTGGTCAATGCGCGCATTTATCCATTGTACGGCAAACTGAGCATCAGAATTTGGTGCTTCTGCATTCGTGCGTTCTTCCCAAACCTTCAGCAACTTCGTCGCATTCCACATCTTATTGCAGAAATTCCGCCCTTGCAGCAACATGCCTTCATCATACAAAAGATCATTGCCGGCAGGCGAAGAAATATTTACGGAAAAGCGCACGGCGTCCGTGCCCCATTCATCTATCAAAGCCAATAAATCCGGGGAATTGCCCAGACTCTTGCTCATTTTTCGACCTTGCTTATCGCGAACAATTCCCGTGAAATAAACCTTCTCAAACGGAATCTTCTTTAGGTATTCTTCACCCGCCATCACCATACGCGCCACCCAGAAAAAGATGATTTCCGGAGCCGTAACCAAGGTTTTGGTAGGGTAGTAATAGTTCAGTTCTGCATTG
>JBDTKK010000229.1:0-10667 GCA_039935335.1 Chitinophagaceae bacterium | reverse complement strand
CAAAAACTAGACGCAAAGGTGGTTTTAGTAATTTAACGATGCAACAAAATACATTAGACATACCGATTTTTTATGGCACCTTCGCCGACCTTACGAAACTCGACTTAAGTCTCATAAATGGCAAAATCGTCTTGCATAAAGGAAGGCACTTTCGTGAATGTTTTAAGAAGCTCTTGCATCCCGACGCATTTGAATCTTCGTATAAAATGAATGTTAACGACTTTGATAACCATCCAATTTATGAAAGAGACAAAGTAAAGCGATATGCAATTGTTCCATTAGACTGCGAGAAACCGCTTTTAGAAGAGAATTGGAGACATTTTCACCAGATGATGCTTTCGCTTATTCCTTCCGATTTTGCATTAATTGAAATTATACGCCTAAATTTATATAATGGTCGATATCAAGGTGTACTTAAATATTCCTACAACTTCGAACCTTCAGATGAAAAAATATTTGGCAATTTCATGTTTATCGCCCCGCAAGAATATAAATTTGTGAGAGCGTATATTAAAAAATATTTTTATCCATCCCTAAACTTGAAGTATATTAAATACATACTGTCAACTTATGCCAGTTCTTTCAAAGAGCCAAATCCAATTTACCAATATTTGGGTTTGATAATTTGCTTAGAAGTAACGATAGAGGGTAATGAACAGCTAACATATAGGTTAAAGCGCAACACTGCATTATTATGTGGCACCAAAATAAGTGAATGTCGAAGAATCTACGATAATCTTAATCAATTATATAAACTAAGGAGTGCGATTATTCACGGGAACATAAATCCTTCATATAAATATTTTAAAGACTACCATCACTACCTTAAAACTCTTGTAGCCAGACTAATAAGGGAACTTACTGTTCACAATATAGCGGATGTGGCTCAACTAAACAAAAAACTTACTGAATTAGGTTATGGGCAAAATAGATTAATCAGCAAAAATTATTCATCAGCTAAATATCCAATCCTAGACAACACTCAATTGGCATATATAAAGATTGATAATTATTAGAATAATATAACTAAAAGCAAAGTCTCCGTTTCGCCTGATTGACTAGAAATTTAAATTTAATGGGCGAAATCGGTCTGGCATGTTATAAAGCTTTAGAGCTTTTGAGAGGATTTAAAATCACCTAATACCAAAATAGCCTAGCATTTTCGCTTGGCTAGTTTACTCTTCGAGACGAATCCAACACAAAAATGCCCGGCATCACACCGGGCATTCTCAAAAAACTAAAACTAAAAATTAATCCGGCTTCTTTCCATCCAAAAAGGTATTAATCGTCTGGATACCCGCTTGGCCATATTCCTGGCCATTATTCAGGCCAACACTTATCTTGCTCAAATAGCCATTATCCGCAGAACCCGCTGTGGCAGGGAGTTCCATGTTCACCCGCTGGTAGGCAGGCACATTCTCCATATCATCCGTACCGTTGGTGTTCTTCACATTAAAGCTTAAGCGACGAAGGCGTTCTGCACGCTCCTCCAGAGCTTGCTTTTGCGCTTCAAAACGCTTCTTCTCTTCCATCTCTTCGGCAGACAAAACGTGACCGCCAATGGTATAACTATCCACATCTTTCTTGGTAGGAATTGCTTCTTTAATGGTCATTTTAAAACCACCTTCTTCCTCGGCTTTCGGGGCATCCGCAGAAGCTTCAGTAGGCTTAGGGCCATTGAGGTCTAAAGAAAAATGTTGTTTGCTTGGATTGTTTATTTCAAAAGGCAAAGGCTTCAAGCGGGATGTTTCGGGCTGATAAGGAAGACTATCCACCAACCTCGGAGCCATCGGGTCAATTGCCAAATGAGGTAATGATCCAGGCGCATTATTTTGGAAAACAGTAGCTGCATCAGCATCACCAAGGGAAACCACAATCTTCTTATCCTCCTCGCGCACGCGCTCGGGAATATTCTTCGCTTCTTTGTAGTCAAAGCCGGTTGCAATAACCGTTACACCGATTTTATCTTCCAAAGCAGGGTCGTGGCCAACACCCAAAATGAGGTCGCAATTATCGCCTGCTTGCTCCTGAACATAAGCCTGAATTTCGTCCAGTTCATCGAGAGTATGTTCAAAATCTCCGGGGGCAGAAGTCACATTCAGCAACATCCATTTTGCCCCACGGATATCGCTGTCATTGAGTAATGGAGAAGAAATAGCTTCCTCTACAGCCCGCATGGCGCGGTGTTCTCCAGCCACAGCCGCACTTCCTAAAATCGCTACGCCGCCATTCCGCATCACGGTAGTTACGTCGGCAAAGTCGAGGTTCATATCGCCCGAAGTAGTGATAACGTCGGTGATACATTTTGCTGCAGTTGCCAACACATTATCTGCCTTCGCAAAAGCTTGCGTGTAGGGAAGGTTGCCAAATTGTTGGCGTAGTTTATCATTGGAAATCACAAGGATAGTATCCACGTATTCCCTCATTTTTTCGATGCCTTCATTCGCTTGTTTCATACGTTTGCGGCCTTCGTAAGTAAAGGGCGTGGTGACGATACCGACCGTGAGGATGCCGAGTTCTTTACAGATTTTAGCTACGACTGGTGCGCCCCCGGTACCGGTGCCACCGCCCATACCTGCAGTGATGAACGCCATTTTGGTATTCACCTTCAATATCTTGGAGATGTCCTCAATACTTTCTTCGCTGGCTTGCTTCCCGATTTCAGGATTTGCGCCCGCGCCCAAGCCTTGTGTCAGGTGTGGCCCGAGCTGGATTTTGTTGGAAACAGGGCTTAAGGCCAAAGCTTGAGAGTCGGTATTACACACGATAAAATCAACGCCTTCCAGGTCGAGTTCGTGCATGTAATTGACGGCATTGCCGCCGCCACCACCTACTCCGATTACCTTCAGGATGGAGGACTGGTTTTTGGGGATTTCAAAATGAATCATAGCTGTAGTTGTGAAGTTTTTTATTGGTTAGAAAATGGGCGTTGTGAGCGTTGTTGTGTTGTTTACTTTTTGTTGAAAGGCTAGGCCTGTCGCGTTTTTCAGCGAAGAGATTTAGTCCATTTTTTGGTCGTCTATGTCTTCAAAAAGACCAATGAATTTGTTTTTAAGACCGTCAAATAATTTTCCAAAACGCTGGGTTCGGCGTTGCCCGCGTCTTTGTGCTTCGTCAAAACTTTCTTCTTCCGAAGGGATACCTTCTTTCGCTTGGTCATGCTCCGGTTTTTGCACGCCTGCGGTGAGGTGACTCACTTCAATCGGCCCGATGCCACCGAGGTGGATGATGTTGCCGCCCTCACCAATGTGGCGTAAACGTCCGGTTTCAAAATCGTGGTAGCCACGTAAAATCAGTCCCACACAAGTGGCAAACATGGGGCTGTTCAGGGCTTCAGAATGGCCACCAGCAAGGTGTTCGTTGGGATAGCCCAACCTTGCACCAAGGCCAGTAACATATTCTGTAAGCTGGATGATGTTCTTCAATTGTGCGCCACCGCCTGTGAGGATGATGCCGCCATGAAGCTTTTTGTCCAGTCCAATTTGTTTGAGATGGAATACTACGTGATCCAAGATTTCGGTCATTCTTGCTTGAATGATGTGGGCGAGATTTTTTACCGAAATTTCCTTTGCAGGTAAGCCTCGCAGTCCGGGAATCGTGATGTAGGCATTCGCATTTGCTTCGTCGGCATGCGCGGTACCAAACTGGGTTTTCAATTGTTCTGCTTGTGCTTTCAATACGCCCAATCCGTTGCGGATATCATTGCTGATATTCACACCAGCATAGGGAATTACGGCAGTGTGTTTGAGCATACCATCATAGAAGACAGCCATGTCTGTAGTGCCACCTCCAATGTCTACAATTGCTACACCGGCTTCAAGGTCTTCATCGTTCATAACCGCAGCTGCGGAAGCAAGTGGTTGCAAGACCAAATCTCGAATTTTAAGGCCGCTTTTATCCACACAACGCCCAATATTTCTAATGGCATTTCTGTCGCCAGAAATGATGTGAAAATTGGCGCCAATTTTCACGCCGCTCATCCCGATTGGGTCAAGCACAGCGGGCGTATTATCCACCACATAATCCTGCGGAATAACGTCGATAATCTGATCGCCGGCAGGGAGGTAAGTTTTGTATTGGTCGTGAATCAACAAGTCAATATCAGCCTTGTTGATTTCTTCTTCTGCGCTAATCCGGACTCGGTCTCCACGGGTTTGCAAGCTCTTGATGTGCTGCCCGGCGATGCCTACGTAGACATCATTTATTTCGAGCGAAGTGTTGCTATCAAGGCAGCGTTTAATGGCTTCTTCGATGCTGTGAATACATTGTTCAATATTCATCACTACGCCGTGGCTCACGCCTGCGCTTTCGGCCTTCCCGAAACCTAGGATTTCGAGCTTACCGAATTCGTTTTTGCGTCCGGCAATGGCTACAACTTTGGTCGTGCCAATGTCGAGTCCTACGATGATGGGATTTGTATTTTCCTGACTCTTAGAATCCATTTCTTGTGATGGCGCTTTATCTGTTACCTGCATGGGCTTTAGTATTTTTTTCTTGATTTTTTAAATTGTCTTTCGCTGCCTTTTGCGCTGAATGCGCAGCACTTTTCGGATTTACTTCGGGCTTTGCTTTCGTAGCCGAATTTTCCAGTTTTACAGCTCTTTTCTTGGGTACTTTCTCCATTGCGGAGGCGACTACAGGCGCGGGGTTCGGCATCCTAGCCATATCACGCTCGACATTGGGACTTTGTACGTCTTTCCCTGCTTCTCCGCCGGGACCACTCGTGCTTTTCTGTGCCGTTTCCATAATTGCAGTGAGCCAGCTCATGTTGGTGAAGGCCGCGTCTTTAGGGCGTTTCCAGGGAAGGCTTGGTGAGGCGACAACTTGTCCGGCAAAGCGGAGGTCGATGCGGGTGTATTTGTCCCAGCCGACTTTGTTTTGAATTTGCTTGTAGAAAGCCAAAAGCTTGTTGAGTTTGGTATCCAAGCGAGTAGTGTCGCCCAGTACAATTCGTTGTGTTCCTAAAACAGGAATCAGCTCAAAGCTGCCGTCAGAATCCATATTAATTTGAGAAATCTGTGCAGACCAAAATGCGCTCTTCGAAATATGCCTCACTAATCCGACGATTTTTCCTCTGATTATTAGGGAGGCAGAATCGTTATGGAGTTGGGGAACTCCAGTGACTACGGGTGTGTAATGAGTGTAGTGATTCGATAGCGGCATGGCCTGCAAAACATCATCAAGATAGTAGCTGTTGCCATCCTGTTCAAATAATCTTACAACGGGAACTCTTTGTGTGAGTATGATGTGCATAACCCTATTTGCGTCGGTAAAAACCTGTGCTTTTTCCACCCAAGGATTGCTGGTCAAAATACCTTCGAGAGTGTGTTCATCAAGGGCTGTTACCGCTTCTTTCAAAGGATTGTAATGCCGATTGGAGAAAAGCATTTCTCGTACGGAGGCTTCGTCGATAAAGCCAACACCGGAGGGGCTTTCCACGGTAATCTTCACATCATTCACCAGCCGACCACGATAGAGATGGTCGGCACTTTTCATGGCCATCACTATACCCGCTACCAGCACAAGGGTAACGATGGTTTGAATGATTTTACGGATAGAAATTTTGCGATGCTCTGACATGGGCTTTGTTGAAAACTTGGTTCGTGGAAATGTTGATAAGACTGTGTTTTTATTTAACCACTGAGACACTAAGAGCACTTAGAGGGCACTAAGGTTTTGGTGGTGGCTGTTGTGATTTTGTTTGTCGTTTGTCTTGATACTAAATACTTGTGTCTAAAATCTAAATACTATTTACTCTCAAAAATCTTCTTTATCTCCGGCACCAACTTGTCTATATCGCCCGCCCCGGAAGTGATAAACAAATCCAGTGGCGCAATCGAAACAAATTGAAGCAGGCCTTCTTTACTTAAAATGGTATGTGCAGGGTTGCTCATTTTATCAGCAATTGTTTGCGCGGTAATGCCGGGAATCGGTAATTCTCTCGCAGGATAGATTTCCAGCAGAATCACTTCGTCGGCCATGTCGAGTGCATGGGCAAAACCATCTGCGAGGTCGCGAGTGCGAGAGTAGAGATGCGGCTGAAAGGCAATCACACAGCGTCTTCCAGGGAATAAATGCTTTGCACTATTGATGAGTGCAGCCAGTTCCTCGGGATGATGTGCATAGTCATCGATGTACACCAGCTTCTCGGTCTTTACCAAATACTCGAAGCGACGTTTTACACCTTTAAAACCTGCCAAAGCTTCCTTTACCTTCTCCGGCGAAATGGCCAATAATTGCGTTACTGCAATCGCCGCGACGGCGTTCTCCACATTGTGCATACCGCCTATGGGCAACCACAATTTTTCAATCTTTTCTTCTCCATTTACAAAACTGAAATGATAGCCACCATTGTGCTGTTCAATGTCTTCGGCATAGCAATCCGCTGCCGAATTTTGCAGAGAATAAGTCAGTGTATTCGGGCCTTTCAATGAAGCTCCATGCTTCAAGCCATGCTTTACGAGTAAGGTGCCGCCCGGCTTAATATTTTTCGTGTACTGAATAAATGCCTTTTCCAATTCTTCTAAGGTTCCATAGATATCCAAGTGGTCGGCGTCCATAGAAGTGAGCACGGCGATATCTGGAGAAAGTTTCAAAAAGGAGCGATCATATTCATCAGCTTCCACCACAGCCAAATCTTTGTCGCTATGCCAATAATTGGTTTCATAATTCACGGAAAGTCCACCCAGAAAGGCGTTGCAGCCGTCTCCAGCTTCGCGCAGCAAATAACCAATCATAGTACTGATGGTGGTTTTGCCATGGGTGCCGGCTACAGTCACGGCGTGCATAGATTCGGTAATCCATTGCAGCACATCACTCCGTTTCTTTACTAAGTAATTCTCCTTTTCGTACCAATTCAATTCCTGATTGCTTTTTGGAATTGCAGGGGTATAAACCACTAAATCAGCTTCCTTCCAAAGCAAAATTTCTTCGTCTGCATAATGAATCAAAGCACCTTCTTTCGCCAACCTTTTTGTAAGCTCGGTTTCGGTCTTGTCGTAGCCGCGTACTTCGATGCCGCGCTGCAGGAAGAAGCGTGCCAATGCGCTCATACCGATGCCTCCGATACCGAGGAAATAGACCTTATGGAATGCGGCAAGGTTCATGATTGCGTTGCGTTTTTGGGATGAATACCAGCCAAGGCAAATAACTCTGCGGCAATTCGTTCATCAGCATTAGTAATGGCTAAAGACTTGAGTTCTTCTTGCATTACTGCTTGCATAGAATAGTCGGCGAGAAGCGTCAAAAGCGAGGGCAAAAGCAAGGCCGCAGCTTCATTGTCTGGAACCATCAAGGCAGCGTTACGTTCTACTAAAGCACGCGCATTGCTGGTTTGATGATCTTCTGCTGCAAAGGGATATGGTACGAAAATGACAGGCTTTGCCACGATGCAGAGCTCTGCGATGGCAAGGGCTCCGGCGCGGGAAATAACAATGTCAGCAGCGGCATAACCACACGCCATATCGTCAATAAACTCGTGAACATGGACTGTGTCAGCGAAGGCTGCTGCTAGTTGTTTCGCAGTTTCGAAATACGGCTTTCCACATTGCCAGAGTACTTGCAAACCAGCATCAACCAATTCCTGCAAACCTTTGCCTACAGCTTCGTTAATGGATTTTGCACCGAGGCTGCCACCAATTACTAACAAGACTTTCTTTGTGTCAGAAAGCTTCATTTGCTTTCGAGACTCCATACTGTTTAGCGTAGAGTTGCTAATGTTCTTGCGGACTGGATTTCCAGTAATCAATATTTTATCAGGAGGAAAAAACTGCTCCATGCCATCATAAGCGACGCAAATTCTATCGGCCTTTTTTGCCAAAATCTTATTGCTTTTCCCTGCGTAAGAATTTTGTTCCTGAATGACAGTCGGGATACCCATTTGTTGTGCCGCGTTCAACAGCGGGAACGAAGCATAGCCACCAACGCCAAGTACTACATTAGGTTGAAATTGCCTGATGATGCTCCGTGCTTTCATGGCGCTTTTCAATAGCTTGAAGGGAAGGGAGATATTCTTCAAAAGGCTGCCTCTATTGAATCCTACAATAGGCAGTCCAATTATCTTAAAACCCTCCTGAGGCACTTTCTCCATTTCCATTTTCCCTGCTGCACCTACAAAGAGCAGCACAGCATCAGGGCTCATTCTCTGCACCGCATGGCCTACCGCCACCGCCGGAAAGATGTGTCCGCCGGTGCCGCCGCCTGCTATAATGAGTCTTAATTGCTTTTCCATTTTTTAGGCCATTGCAGGTTGGAGTTGACGTTGCTTTTTGGGTTGCGGAATAGGGTTCTTGCGTAACTTTTCCGGTGGTGCTATATCCTCTGGTTCTGCATCAGCGCCACCGTTGCTATTATCTTCGTCATCGTCGGGAAGTGGCGGAATGTTGTTGCCCAAGCCATCCTTGCCCTCCATTTCGTCCACATATCGACTTACGGAAAGCACGATGCCAATTGCAATGGACGTAAACCAGATGGACGAACCACCCATGCTCACCATAGGTAGCGTCAAGCCGGTAACTGGAACGAGATGTACATTCACAGCCATATTGAGCATGGCCTGAAACACCAGCGTGATGCTCAAACCCACGGCCAGAAAGGCTCCGAAGGCATAGGGGCATCGCCGGAAAATGAGAATGCTCCGCCATAAAAAGGTGAGGTAAAGCAGGATTAAAAATGCACCGCCAACAAGTCCATATTCTTCGATGATGGACGAAAAAATGAAGTCGGAATAAGCCTCTGGCAGATAATCTCGTTGCAGACTGTGCCCCGGCCCCCGCCCAAAAATGCCGCCATTAGCAATAGCGATTTTCGCTTGAGTTACTTGGAATGGTTCCTCAGATTTCACGCCATTTGCACTCCCTCCCCGAAAATCAGCGATCCGCTTTTCCCAAGTTGCAGCTCGGCCAAAACCAGTCAATTTAGATACGGCGAACAAAAGCACCACGCCAAAAATCCCCGCGAGTGCCAGCATCCCAATGTGCTTCAAACTAACCCTTCCAATAAAAAACAAAATGCAGCAGGTCGCACCAAGCATGAGTGCTGTAGAAAGGTTTGCCGGTGCAATTAAGGCACAGGTCAACAGCACCGGAATGAGGACTGGCAAGAAGCCCTTTTTCAAATCCTTGATGGTTCCCTGTTTGATAGAAAGCAAGCGTGCGAGAAACATAAACAGCACCAACTTGGCAAAATCAGAGGTCTGAAAAGTCAAGTTTATCACCGGAAGTCGAATCCAACGAGAGCCGCTATTGAGTGTAGTTCCAAAGAAAAGTGTATAGAATAAAAGTGGTATCGAAATCATGTAGGCAACCACAGAAAGACGTGCGAACATGGTGTAGTTTATTCGGTGTACAAAGAAGATGATAGCAAGCCCAACCGCCAAAACAGAGAGTTGCTTTACGAGGTAATAGGTTGAATTTTTGTCGAGCTTGAAAGCGAGGGAACGCGTAGAACTATATACAGCCAATAGTGAGATAAATACCAAAATCAACACCACCGACCAGATGACTCTGTCGCCGCGAAGTTTGTTGAGAATTTGTTGCATAATTGTTGGTTTTCTAATCGTTCTTTCAAAAGGATACTTGAGCTTAAAGGGCTTTCACAGCAGCTTTGAACCGATTCCCTCGGTCAGCATAATTTTCAAAAATGTCGAAGGAGGCGCAGGCTGGAGAGAGTAAAACAGTGTCGCCTGGTTCAGCAATTCCGAAGGCTCTATGTACTGCTTCATCGGCAGTCAATACGTCTTCTATAATCTTTATATCGCCTGAAAATGCTGCGTGGATAGCTTCGTTATTTAGCCCAAGGCAAATAATTGCTTTCACCTTTTCTCGAACCAGTGCACTGATTTCAGAATAATCATTGCCTTTATCCTGCCCGCCAAGAATCAATACAGTCGGGGTTTTCATGCTTTCGAGTGCATACCAAACAGAGTTTACATTTGTAGCCTTACTGTCGTTTACAAACTGAACACCGCGCACAGAGCCTACTGGTTCGAGCCGATGGTCGAGACCTTCAAACGTTAAGAAACTCGCACGAATCTTCTCCTTTCGTATCCCCGCAATCTGTGCTGAAATGCCTGCCGCCATTGAATTGTATTGATTATGTTTTCCCGGGATTGTCAGATCGTGTATGGATACCTGATTGTCTTCTCCGAGGTAGCGGAAATGGATGTTGTCCTCTTTTAAGAAAGCACCGTAAGGCGTATCTATTTTATCGTGCATAGTAATTTGTGTGGTAGGAACCGTGAAGGAGTGTTTGTTGAGGTAATCAGTAATCACAGGGTCGTCTGTATTGACGATAAAATGGTCGTTTTTAGTCTGGTTTCTAGCAATCAAAAACTTGGACGCGATGTAGTTGTTGAAGTCATAATTGTATCTGTCCAAATGATCGGGCGTGATGTTCAAAAGCACGGCTATAAAGGGTCTGAAGAGATGAGTATCGTCCAGTTGAAAGGAGCTTAGCTCCATTACATACCAAGCTGTTGGCTTTTCAAAAATTTGCTTCGCGAAGGAAGTCCCGATATTGCCCACCATACTCACATCGTAGCCGCCGTCTTTCAATAAATGATAGCAGAGTTTAGTGGTCGTGCTTTTTCCATTAGAGCCAGTAATGGCAATGATTTTCGAGTCGCCTTTATATCGAAACCCAAATTCAATTTCACTTTCAACGCGGAT
>JBDTKK010000228.1:0-7799 GCA_039935335.1 Chitinophagaceae bacterium | reverse complement strand
GAAACAATGTCAAGCGGATTGTCCAAGACTATTTCATTTGATTGAACTAATGACGGCATTGCACAAGGGTCGTAGCTAAACATTTCTACAGCGATATGATCGCCTGGGGACAAAGTGGAAGAGCTAAATGTTGAACCAGTTGCAAAGGGAATATTAACGCCATTCCGCAGCCATTGAAAAGTTGCGCCTGTGCCGCCGCCGCTTGAAGTTGTTGTAAAATTTATCTGGCCGCTACCTGCAGTTGTTGAGGAAGAACTTACGCTCACCGTCGGAACAACATTCGGTAATACTACCACACCAATTTTATTTGAAAAAACAGAAGGAGTTGTAGCGCACGCTACAGTCGATGTCAACATCACGCTTATTGAATCGTTATTGGATAACATCGTTGACTGGTAGGAATTACCTGTTGCACCAGAAATAGGATAACCATTATTGTACCACTGATAGGTTGGCATCAAACCACCATTTACAATACTGCTTGTAAAAAAACGGTTCAGTCCTGAGCATAATGCTGGAACAGGTGCTTCATTTACATTGATTCCGGGTACGGAACTCGGCGTTACGGTAGGAGAAATGAATTGTGCTGATGTTGTATCGCGGGTGCGACAAACAGCATTTGATTGGAGCGTAACAGCGATGACATCACCCGTTGCAATTTTATTGTCTAAATACGTTGATCCAGTGTTGATAATAGCAGTTCCGTTTTTCTGCCACATATAGGTCGGTGCACTGCCGCCATTGCTTGGTGTTGCTGTAAAAGTTATTAACGCACCTTGGCAAAATGCCGGAATTGATGGCGAAAGGCTTACTGTGGGTAACACAGATGGAATAATAGTAGTTGCCAGAGTGGAAGTAGGAGAGGTTGCGCAGGTGGAAAAAGCGGTCACATAAAGGTTGCCGTTTGTAGTACCGGTATATGCTTGGATGCTAGTACCTGTGGTCGTGCCACTCCAGCCAGAAGGCAAATACCATTGATAAGAAGTTGCACCTGCTACCGGATTTATACTATAAGTGTTTAACGTATTAGAACAAGGCGTTGAATTGCCTGTGATTGTACCAGGGCTTGGTAGAGAATTCACAACTACTACTGCTATGCTATTTGTATTGCTTCCACAACCATTAATCGCAGTTACGGAAACGGAACCGCTATTGGTGCTGGGTGTCGTATTAATGCTTGAGCCGACGGAACTGCCGGTGATACTCCATCCGCTTGGCACCGTCCAGGCATAGCTGACAGCTCCTGCAACTGGAACGATAGAATAAGGTTGAGTTGAAGCATTACAGACATTGGTATTTCCAGTAATAGTACCTGGTACAGCGGGCGCACTACTCAATACGATTGACTTCGTTTGGGCAATCGAAGTGCCACAAGCAGTAGTGGCAGTGACGGAAATGGTGCCGGGATTTAATCCGGGCGTTATAGTGATATAGTTTGATGTGGAAGTGCCAGACCATCCCGAAGGCAATGTCCAGCTATAAGTAGTTCCACCCACCACAGTAACTGAATAACTCGACAGATCACCGGGGCAAAAACTAGGAGAGCCGCTGATAGTGCTTGGCTGAGGCGCGCCAATCGGTATTAGAAAGGCTGCGCTGTTGGACGTAAGTGTACTAGCTGTACAAGTCGTCGTCATCCGAAAATAAGTGGAGGTTGTCAATGCGCCAGTGTTGTAAGTGCGCGTTGTTGCACCTGTACCCACAGTAACATTTGACCATGGTCCGCTCGCGGATGATGAAGACTGCCATTGGTACGTAAGTCCACCGATAGTTGGGAAGTTTGGATCAACACCATTTAGCGTTATTGCACTTCCTGAGCAAACGGGCAAAGCCGCCGAATACGGCGTATTGCTTATTGACGGCGCAGCAGGCGTACCCGTGCAAGGTGTCGGCGGATTATGAGTCACATCTACATCGTCAAAAAACACATCATAGCCATAGTTGCTTACAGCACGAATGATGATGTAATTGGTAGTACTAGTAAATGTTGTAGGAATCTGATACTGATATTGCGTCCAGCCCACACTTGGCGGATTGTAATTAGGGATAAGTGCATCCAATAAATAACCACCAACAGAGGTAGGCGAAGTATTTACCAAAAATCTAAGACTGTCGTGACCATAAAAAGCTGCTTGGTTATACACCCAAATGGTCATGGTGTTGGTGCCTAAGGCAGAAAAATCAAGTACTGGGGAAACAAACTCGGAGGCACTGCCACTTGAAATATCCCAGCTATTATAGCCGCCCATTCCGCTGCCGGAATGTGCTGTGGGATTGGGTGCCGGTGATGTGCTGCTACAAATAAAACCACCACTGGGCACTTGCGAAATGTCAGTTCCATTACAGCCATTCGTCGTGTTGGTGCTTAAACTGTTAATCGTCCAGCCAGTTGGAGGGGTGTTGGTAACAGTTGTTACATTGAAACTCTGGCTAACTAATACCTGAGCGTGGCTTCCAAAGCCTGCAAGGACAAAGAGAAGCAGGGTAAAAAGTTTTTTCATAATTGTGTAGCAATTTAAAAGAAAAGAGTGTGAATTAATTTTAAAAAAGACCGTACTCTACGGCTTGAAACTTTAGTTAGATTTATTACAGCAAAAGTAAAAGCTTTTTTGATCTAAAAGACGCAACTTATACAGCAGATAAGGAATTAAGACCTAAAAATTAGCATAGTATTGTGCTGATTCCTTTGGTCATTCCGATTAAAAACTGTAATAGCTTTCCCTCCTCAATACTGCCCTAATTTCGCGAAATATTTAAGATTATGAAGAATAGCTGCCATTGTTGCCGTTGCACAATCTCCGTTGCCCGTAGGCTCAACACAGCGGCGTTAAGTGAACGCTCCAGCCTACGCGTGCCCCGAAGAACGCGGGTTTGATTATTTTGCGGGCTCTGCTTCTCCAAGGAGTGCTACCCAACAAATACTTCGTGAAAGCAGGCTACATCGGCTTTGCAGCCACATTCAATCGCAAGAATCAACACACACAGACAATATTATTATAATAAACAGCCGTATACCGAACAGCACGTACGGTGGTGTGAGAGGACGGAAAGGGAAATAATCCCTTTCCTCCTACTCGATTTGTTTGAGGATAATGAGTTGGGGGGGTGTTTTGTGGTTTCGGAAATGCCGACGTACTTTTGGAATTGTTGGTCGCAGGTTGGAGATTAGGCAACGGCAGGAAGCCCAAGAAGCGCAAAATGTTGAATTAAAACGACAAGTCTAACTCATACTTTACTTTATTTTGGTTGGTTAAAAAGTACGGCTTCGTTTTTCATCCCGCAAGCAGTAAAACGCGGATGCTTACACGTCATCCTTACTGCAAGGAGGATAGAAGACTTCAGGGACTAATGTTTCTGAATTGTATAATGCTTGCCATCTATAGTGCGCAGCCAGTAAATCCCAGGTCTCCAATGACTAACATCTAAATTAGTACGGCCGGATATCGTAAGGCGACAAACCACTCGTCCTTGCAAATCCGATACGACGGCATCTGAACCATCGAGGTTATTGTTCGTATTTATGATTGTTATTTTTCCATCAGTCGGAACCGGAAAAAGCGTCAGACTATTACCCACCGAACCGCTCATCACCACTGCAATTTTGCTATAACTAATTGCTCCTGAACTTTCAATAACTTTCAAACGGTAATAAATAGTTGATGCTGCAGCCTCCATATCGTCATAGGTATAGGCTAGGTTAAATGCATTCCCCGACAAAGTAGTCAATAAAGAATAATCTCTTCCGTTGCTGCTTTTCTCAATAGAATATTGCACATTGTCTGCCGCTGCCGCAACTTTCCAATTGATCGTTGCACTTTGCTCATTCCTCCGAATAGCGCCGAATGATTGAAGCTTAATAGCAAGAGGCACGCCAGTAATCGCATCAAGAACGGCAATGCTTTGCAATGCCTTCCCTCCAATCACTGAATAGCCACCGCCAACGTACAAAGCGCTGCCATTTATAGACATAGCTTGTACCGATCCTCCAACGCCAGGATTAAAGCTTGAACTAGCAACGCCCGTACTTTTATTCAAAGCCGCCAGACAGTTGCGGCTAACTCCTGCTATATTACTAAAGAAATTGCCCCCTACATACAAGGTCGTTCCCGATACAAGCAGTGAACTCACACCGCCATCAGCGTTGGGGTCAAAACCTGATATGGCCGTGCCAGTACTCGTGCTTATTGCCGCAATTCTATTTCGGGTTGCCCCGCCAATACTATTGAAATTACCTCCCACAAAGAGCGTTGTACCATCGAGAACCATCGTACTTACGTTACTATTCGGACTGGGATTAAAGCTGCTTGCGGCACCGGTGGATGTGCTCAAAGCAGCAAGTCTAGTTCGGCTGGCACCGCCTATACTGGAAAAACTACCCCCAGCGTATATGGGACTTCCTGAAGGATCAATAGCAAGCGAACTAACCGGGTTATTGGCTGCAGGAAGAAAACCTGTAGAAATGCTACCCGTGGCCGTGTCCAGCGCTAAAAGATTAGCTGTGCCCGTTACGGAACCCAAATCGGCAAACCCTCCCGCTACATACATTACGCCACTTGTAGGAGAAAGTAGAAGCTTAGAAGGACCACCAGATGTACTGCTAAAAGGTGAACTGAAACCGGAAACATTTGTTCCATTACTTGTGTTTAATGCCGCCAATCTATAGATAGTAGAGCCAGCAATGCTTCCGAAATTACCACCCACGTATATTTTATTCCCCGAAGGGGATAGCGCCAACGTATTAACCGTCTGATCAGCATTAGGATCAAAAGTAGTTAGCGGCATACCTGTGGCCACATCGAGTGCTGCAATATAATTCCGCGGAATGCCTCCCACTGTGCCAAAGTCGCCTCCAGTATAGAGTATAGAACCTGCAATTGCAAGTGCTTTTACTGTACCCGCAATATTTGGATTGATTGACAAAAGAGATGACGTTGAAATACTATACGCCGCAAGACCGTTCCGCGTCGTGCTCGATATCGTATTAAACCCTCCGCCCACAAACAGAGTATCGCCGGAAATTAATAAAGAGGAAGCACCATAAGGTGGACTTGGATTGAAAGAACTAGCCGTTCCGGTACTCGTACTTAAAGCTGCAAGTCCGCTACGCGAGCTTCCTCCTGCTGTAGTAAACTGGCCGGAAGCATACAAATTACTGCCATCGCTCGCCAGGGCGTTTACTAAACCATCGACGCCTGAGCTGAAACCCGAAATTGCTGCACCCGATGCCGAATCCAAAGCTGCTAAATAAGGACTTGTAGCCCCACCAATCGTACCCGTAAAATTGCCGCCGGCATAGACGGTACTTCCTGAAAAAGCCAAAGTATATACACCACTATTCGCATCTGGATCAAAGCCTGTTGCCAAGCCACTATTAGTATCAATAGCGGCCAAGCGATTGCGGCTCGCACCGCCAATGGTAGTAAAAAAGCCTCCCACAAAAATATTTCTGCCTGAAATGGCAAGCGAATAAATAATGCCATTGGAGTTTGGATTCCAAGAATTCGCAGCTCCAGTCGCACCATTAATGGAAGCAAGACGATTGCGTGCGCTGCCCCCAATAGTTGTAAACCCTCCGCCTGCATACACAGTATTGCCAAAAATAGCAAGTGCAGATATCGGTGCGTTAGGATTAGGATTCCAAGAAGTGACATGCCCACTTGCATCTATCTGTGCCAAATTATTCCTGGCTGTCGAACCTATAGCGCTAAATTGCCCGCCGACATACCATCCGCCGGCTCCATCGGCTACAACTGTAGCAATGGCCCCATTTGGCTTGGCATACGCACGCTTTGCAAGGCTAGTTTTCGTATTAATAGCCACACCATATGGAATGGCCGGCCCCACCTGCGTAAAAGACCCACAAATATACACCGTAGTAGCAGTGCTAACCACATTATAGACCTTTCCGTTGGTGACATACAACTGTGCTTGCGCAGAGCAAAGTTGATATGAAGAAAGCGTTAAACCGAGAAGTGCAAAAATGTTTTTCATGGAGTGATATTAGTATTGATTAGGAAGAATGGAAACAAAAAAATCAATCGTTTTTGGCCGTCATGGCTTACCGAAACAATTAATTATTGCACCAAATATAGCAGCGGTTTTATAGACTTTTTATGACTCCATTCATATTTCTTTCCATTTACACGTTTGAAAGACTTTTCTTAGCTTTTCTTCCTCCAAAAATGATAAATACGTATCTATTACCTTAAACAAACCAGCACTTTGGTTTTAGACCCGCAATTAAAGTTCCTACTCTATTTGGAGAGCGAAAGCGAAAAATACCCTTTTCACGGTATTTTTTTGTAAAAATCTCTTGATTCATTTTGCGAGCTAAGGGTCTATTTTAGTAATCGAAATTAGAACATCGCCGAAGCAATCTCATATCTAAAGCGAGCATTAATTGTTGGATTGCTTTGTCGGTCGCAAAGCCTCCCTCCGCGCAATGACGATTGGAGGGGTATGAATTGATAAAAGGTAAATGCGGGCCCCCTAACTTTGACTCCGTGGGATGATTCTGAAAGTCAGGAATTATCAAAACTTTTCTTGAATAGAAAAATTACTGAAGGCATAGTATTTATAATCATCTGTAAATTCCATTAGCAATTCTAAATCTTCTGAAATGATAATTGAACCCATTCCTTGGTTTGCATCAATAAAGTCAATTACGTGCTGAACAAAATAATCCGTAGATATCTTAATTATTGGAACATTCGAACCTGTTTCCACAAGCAACGTTTTATGCGCCTGTAAGCTACTGTTCTTTAGAAGTATCGGAAGTAACTCTTCAATCCCAACGAAATCAAAAAAGAACCCATAGCTTGGAACTATCTTCTCCCAAGCAAAGACTGCATTATATGGATTTTCAGAAGAATCCATTTCAAATGGAGTCTCATCATTTATTTTCCATCTAAAGTCTTTAGACGACATGGTGGTTATCTCAATGTTGTGTCTATGTTTCTTTATTAGCCAGTGATTTTCCATTAGACATTGTTGGTGTTCTCGCCCTATCCACTCTCCCAAACCCCACAAATATAGTACTTCACAGCGGCGTTAAGCGAAGGCTCCAGCCTTCGCTTGAATATTTTGTAGCCTCTAGGCTACATCTTTATCATCGTGACGCGTGTTGGCAAGCCTCCACCTTAAAAAAGAAATTCCTTTAAGGCTAAAGGCAGGCACTCATACTTTGCTTGTTCGTCATGTTTTGGGAGCGAAATAAAGGATTATTTGCAGCAATAATAACATCTATGTCCGTTCCCCGTAGGCTCTTCACAGCGGCGTTAAGCAAAGGCTCCAGCCTTCGTTTGAATATTTTGTAGCCTCTGGCTGCATTCCTATAATCGTGGCGCGTGTCGGCAAGCCTCCATCTTTAAAAAGAACATTCTTTAAGGCTACCAAACCGTCGCCCCTACAGGACTGTGCCGCTGTGGTACAATCAGCATTCCTTCCTGCCCAAAACCATTAACCCCTCCCCATCTTAACTTGCAGCCCTTATGACAGAAAAAGGGTTGCTCGTTACCGCCGCCCTTGATTATGCTAATTGTCCCGTTCACATTGATCATCTCGCATTGTTTCTTTCAGCTCATGCTTAGCTGACGACCAACAAATAGGATTGGAGACTAAGTAAATGATACCAGGCACAAGCAGGCACAGGGACTTTGCTTACGCGTCATGCTTGAGGCAGCGGAACTTATAGCCAAAATATATACGCAGCCATCCATTGATGAAATTGAAACGCTGCGCGCAAACCTCTTCGCTGCCGCACGGGCATAAGAAGAGTGAAAATGATGCGTTTGTCGCTG
>JBDTKK010000227.1:0-4164 GCA_039935335.1 Chitinophagaceae bacterium | reverse complement strand
AAGAAGATATTCCCAAATAGGCTCTTTCCAATCTTCTACTATCTTTTTGTTGTTGAGCTGGCTGGCATCATCCAGCAAATCGCCGAAGGGTAATTGTTTTTTTAATTGACGGATAACATCGTCGGGGCGCAGCTTTCGCAGCTCAGGTAAAAGCTCTCTGTCTTGAGCCGCAAATTCTGTAATGTCTATGTACTGCGAAAGATTTAAGGATATTAGAGGATCCGCTAGAGTGTGTGGGGCGCTGCCTGCTTTCCCTGCAATAGCCGACCAATTTACTGTAGGAAACAAGGGACTATTCCGACCTAAGACAATACCTATACGATACGGAAGCTCCTTAATGGATGTAGGCTTTGTGACTTCGCTTTGCGGGGTATGGACGACAATAGGAATTGGTTCAGGAGCTGGCCTGTCAATTTTTTTAATCGTTGGGTCTAAGACCATCAAGGTGGGTTTACCCTCATGGTAACTAAAATCAAATTTGCCAGTCAGGTCATCTTTTAAGGAATAGCCATAAAGGCCAAGTAATTTTTCCTTCTGCGCATCCCAATTTTGCAGTGTTCTAAAGAAGTTGGTTCCGCGCTGCTTCAGCATTTGCAGAAACACCGCAGCCTTATGTCTGCAAAGAGGATGGGTGGTTTCCTCGCAAGTGCATGAAGTGTCGAAGTAGCGTTCATCGTTTTGACGGAGCATAACGGGATACTCTGTTTCGCCTTCTTTTATTACGGCACTCAGCCGTTCGCTTTCAACTTTTATTTTCTTTGCAACGCCTTTTTGCGCCCACGTTTTGGCAATCTGAAGCGAATCGGGCGCAGTGAAAATGGCAATCATTTCCTCCGTCACATGGCGCATCCTCACGAGGGTATGGTGTTGGTCATAATCCAAGACGGCATTCTCAAAGAAACCCGCTGTAGCCATATCATTTAGCTGAAATAATGCAGCAGCTTCATGCCGACATATTTCTCCAAGATTGTAAGGGCATTGACAGCGAACGTTCATCGCTTTCTCGTCCATAAACTGGGCAATAGTGACTGTATATTGGGTGTAATACTGGTCATTCCTTACTCTGAAGCGAACCTGACCAAGCAATTGATCCACATCCAAAAGCTGTACACCACCGTTATTGAAGATTTTCTTTCCACGGCGGATTACTTCGTCAGTACCATAATTGTAAGCAAACTTGAGGTAGGGTGGCAAGGACATTTACGGAAAAGATGCCTGATGGAACGGTTCGCGCCGAGGCAATTTGCAAAAGTAACCTATAGTGAGGTCGTAATGGTTTGTTGTTCAATTCTTTTTAGAAATCTCGGTGAAAAGAGGGCTGTGATGGGGCTTTTTTAAGAATGCTTTTAGAGCAATCGGGGCGCTTAGTAGATTCGGAAGCATTTTGAAGCGATAAGTTTTGGATTGCCGCTACACCTGCCTTTCTACAGCTACGCCGCGTGAGTGATTGCAGCGAAAATCCTTTATTATTCGCTCATTCGCATGCTTCGTGTTTGCAGAAACGTTGGGAAGCGAATAAAAAGGATTGCAGCGTAAAGCACGCCCCTGGCTGCCCGTGATTGGCGTATTACGGGTATAGAAAGCGCTAAATGGGCAGCCAGTGGCACGCCCCAAAAATTAAACTTAAATTGGCAAAAGCCTTACCAGCATATAGATTCCGGCGGCCAACAATGCACTCACCGGTATGGTTAGAATCCATGCCCACATCAGATTTATAGTAACACCCCAGCGCACGGCACTCAACCGTTTTGTAGCGCCCACACCGATGATGGAACCGGTAATGGTATGCGTAGTGGAGACAGGTATTTTCAATTGTTCGGTGACGAAAAGGGTGATGGCTCCCGCAGTTTCAGCAGCTACACCTTCAAATGGCGTAACCTTGGTGATACGCGTACCCATGGTTTTAATAATCTTCCAACCACCGCTCATAGTACCCAAAGAAATGGCTGTATAGCATGCCAATGGCACCCAGTTCGGCATTTGGTCAAAGGTGTCGATGACGTGGGCGGAGATGAGTGCTGCGGCGATGATACCCATTACTTTTTGCGCATCGTTGCCACCATGACCGATGGAAAATGCGGCAGAGGAAACGAGTTGCATTCGCTTAAACCATTTCGTAGAATCGGCGTAGTTGAGGGCACTTAGCCAAAAGGTGAAGAGGCCGATGCATACCACGATGAGACCCAACAATAGCCATTTAAAATTCTCGCCATAGAGCATCATGTCCACAGCAGGAGAGTGGTATTTGGTAAGGAAATGGGTGTTAATCGCTTCGTCTTTTCCGGTGCGTTCTGCAACAAAGGAAATGTTGGAATTGTAAACGTGCTTGCGGAGTACAGAATCAAGGCTGGCCGCTGTATGTACTGCAAACCCGTCGATTTCGGTAATGAGGTCGCCCTTCTTTAAGCCCATCTTTTGAGCGGGAGAATTGTGCGCCAAATTTTCAATGAGAACGCCCTGACCGTCTTTTCCATCCATCGAAGTAATGCCCATGAGTCGCGAGGTGGAGGTGACAAACATGGCGTAGATAAAGAATGCTACACCAGCCATGATGAGCACCGAGACGATTTTCGGATAAATACTTTTACTGAAGGAATGGATAAACCAAAGGGAAATAAGGTAAGCTATTAGCATCCCTATAAGTGGCGCGAGCACAATGAAGGCCACAGTCTTGATGATAGGCTCCGGATTGATAGCGTGGAAGCCTGCATGGGCTATTGCTGCACCAGCAAAGCCTCCAATGAGTGTGTGGGAGGATGAAGAGGGGATTCCGTACCACCAAGTGAGGAGATTCCAAGCGATAGACGCAAGAAGACCTGCGAGTACGACATGGAGAGTAATGAAGTCTTCGTGGACCACCTTGGAAATCGTATTGGCTACGCCATGGTCGGAGAAAATGAAGAAAGCGACAAAATTGAAGAATGCTGCCCAAATGACTGCCTGTAACGGCGTAAGTACCTTTGTGGAAACAATGGTGGCAATGGAGTTGGCTGCATCGTGAAAGCCATTGATGAAATCGAATATCAAGGCAAAGCCAATGATTACGATGAGCAAAATGGTCATAAAATTGGGGCGAGGGGACTTAGGAATATTTAATAATAATGGACTCAATGACGTTGGCTGCGTCTTCGCATTTGTCGGTCACGAGCTCCATTTCCTGGTATAAATCCTTGCGTTTTATTAATTCAATGGGCGAAATATTGGGCGTGGAAAAGAGTTTGACCATCGCGCGGTCTAAAATATCATCGGCATCATTTTCCAACTTGTTGATGACCACACAAGCATCTGTGATTGCACGGATGTTTTTCATGTTGCGCAGCTCGTGGACTGCCGTGTGCAGGGCTTCTATACACTGAACAATGACCTCAGCAAACTCGCGCATGGTATCGTCCACATCCTCGAGTTGGTAGTTTAAAATTCGCTTGCCCGAGCTCCATATATAATCGGCAACGTCATCCAGTGAAGTGGTGAGGATGTGGATGTCTTCTCGGTCGAAAGGGGTAATAAAATTTTGTCCTAACTCAATAAATATTCTGTGCGTTACCTCGTCGTTTTTATGCTCTAAAAGTTCCAAACTTCGCAGAAGTATATCCCGCTCGGTTTGGTCTTTTTCGTGCATAGCTTTATCAAATGAGCTACCCATTAACGTTAGGTTTCCTGTTACTTCTTCAAAAAGAGAATAGAATATCCGGTCTTTCGGCATGAAGATTTTGAGGATAGAGCCTAATGACATAAATCTGCGCTTTTGGGTGAAATGCTTTTTGCGCCGCAAAGCTAAAACTTGTTCTTGCAGGGAAGCTCAACACAGGTTATGATGGATTTATTTTGAAAAATGGACCTTATGAAACCCTTTACCAGTAAGGCTTTCAGCGCTTTGATTTGCCGAGGCTTAACCTAAACATAATATTGAGTAATGAGGCTGGCAGTTTTGTAGGTATCAAAAAATTGCGAATCCGAATTTAATTCCTCAAAATAAATTCAAGTAAGAATAGGACTGGACTCGAATTGTAGACGGCTTGCGACTTTGGGAGACTTTTTGGGGTACATTTTCGATGAGAGCTTCTGTCTGCTTGGGTTTTTCTTCTCCAATTTTTACATTGAGCAATGCGAGAATTATAATAATTGCCCCAAAACCAAATAAAATACCTGCCGAAATCCGGTTGA
>JBDTKK010000226.1:0-3617 GCA_039935335.1 Chitinophagaceae bacterium | reverse complement strand
AAAACGAAAATCCTAGTAAGGTGCTGTCTGTAGGGCGGCTCACTTTGCTTTTCTCTCGGTTCACCCGCAGCTTCAGGCTTTTCTCTATGTACGTGGTGACAGTTTCCAGCACGCGTTGTGCCGATTTCTCGCTCCCTACATAAATACTACAGTCATCCGCATAACGCACAAACTTGTGGCCACGTGTCGTCAACTCCTTATCCAGCTCATCCAACATAATGTTGGATAGTAATGGACTTAGGGGGCTGCCTTGCGGCGTTCCTTCCATGCGCGGACTTACTACGCCGCCTTCCATGATGCCGCTTCGCAGGTATTTGCGTATCAGCTCTAGGGTGGCTTTGTCGCTCACTTTGCGCATCAAAAGGCTCATTAGTTTGTCGTGGTTTACTACATCGAAAAACTTTTCTAAATCTAGCTCTACTACATACTCCCTACCTTCGTTTAGATAGCTCTGGGCTTGCATCACAGCTTCATGTGCACTCTTGCCTGGCCGAAAACCATAGCTGAATGCACTGAACTCCCGCTCGTAATACTGCGCTAACCACTGGCTAATCGCTTGCTGTATCATCCGGTCTGTGACCGTCGGAATACCTAGCATTCGCACCCCTCCTTGGGGTTTCGGTATCTCTACCTTCTTCACCGCATCAGGTTTGTATCTCCCGCTTATCACTTCTTGACGCAAGGTCTGGTAGTGGTCGTTCACGTATGCACGCAGTTCGTCTGTGCGCATGCCATCCACGCCTCCCGCACCCTTGTTGCGTTCTACTTGCAACAGCGCTTTCTCAACATTTCGCCTATCCATGATTTGCTCCAACATACATCCCTTTGCTTTGGTTCTTACTTCTTACTCTTTCACACACAGGGTCGCTTCCTTACTGTTTCACTTCTATGATTGACCTCCTCCTGCGCTTTACTTTCGGATGCCGTCCTATCCTCTCGCAGGTAGTTCTCTTATGCGGTTCGGGTGTCTTTACCATAGTGACTAAAACCTTGTAACTCGCTCCCTTACTCTAACATTCAGCCCTTCGCATTTCTGTGAGACCTCCGGGGGTTGGCTTTGCTTCGCTTCCCAGCTCGTATCCTCGCTACTATGGCCTCTGCTGACTTCTGATTATACCGCGCCGTATTGCTAGCGGGCGTTGTTGCTAAAGTTCTCGCGCGTACTCTCGCCAACTTATATCCAGATCTCTCAGGGTAAGTATATCCACTTTCAGCCGATCTAGCCATTGCATTTACGTGGTATCGCTCCGTACAGTAATAGGGTTTTGACTTCTTTTGCAGCCTCGCCCGCTCTACCCCGCCTGATATGCACTTCCTGTTCGTTGACCCCAGCTTTTGCCGCCAGCTTCTTTCAGATTCCACCTCGCAATGGACACCCTTGCTCTTGGCTAACACTCCGTACTGTAACGCGTGTTCGGGACTCGCACCCTATAGTTGATATACATGCCTGACACACCAAAAAAAGCTGCCCCGTCGGAGCAGCTTGCAAATCAAAAATAATAAACTCTAAGCTTCTGTAGATGATTCAGATGTTGCAGCATCAGTTGCTTCCAGTGGAGCAGCTTCTTCGGTGCTAGCTTCAGCAGCAGCTTCTCGCGCAGCGGCGGTTGCAGCAGCCGTACGAGCAGCCATTTTCTCCTCAACTTTAGTTACAGATTCACGAACCACAGCATGGCGTTTGTCT
Source organism: Chitinophagaceae bacterium (assembly GCA_039935335.1). Taxonomy (GTDB): domain Bacteria; phylum Bacteroidota; class Bacteroidia; order Chitinophagales; family Chitinophagaceae; genus UBA1952. The sequence goes on along the minus strand of JBDTKK010000226.1, from coordinate 1,933 downwards.
GTCTTGTTCTTACGGTGAGCTTCGTCACGTTCTGCTACAAGTTGCTCATGCTTTCCGTTCCACTCTTCAAACTTTGTGCGTGCAGTTTCTTCGTCAAAAAGACCAAGAGCTGCCCCACGCATAAGGTGCTTGAGGTAAAGGACGCCTTTGAACGAAAGGATACGGCGGCAAGTGTTGGTAGGCTGTGCGCCTTCATCGAGCCAATGCAAGGCACGCTCGCGCTCAATGGTTACCGTTGCCGGAATGGTGAGAGGGTTGTAAGTACCGAGCTTCTCGATAAACTTGCCGTCACGTGGCGCAGTGCTGTTGGCAACTACGATAAAATAGAAAGGTCTTTTCTTAGACCCGTGCCGTTGAAGGCGGATTTTTACGGACATAATTAATGGAAATTAATCGTGTAAAGGGATTGGTTAAAAAATTTAAGGACGCGAAGGTAAGGGAACGAATCTTTTTGTGGAGCACCAAATCGCAAGATTTTTTTAAAGAATTTTCAAGTAGCGGACAGCTAATCAATATTGGCCACAAAGCCAATGATTTAACGCTTTCCCATCATCGGCATTCCCATTCCGGGCATACCCAAACCTTTCATTTTGCCCATAGAGCCCATCATTTGCCGCATCTGCTCAAACTGCTTCATAAAGGCATTCACTTCCTGAATGTCTTTCCCTGAACCTGTGGCAATGCGTTTACGGCGACTAGCATCAATGGCATCGGGATTATTGCGCTCAAAAGGAGTCATAGAGCTAATCATAGCCTCAATTCCTTTAAAAGCGTCATCGCTGATATCAAGGTCCTTTACGGCTTTGCCAATACCTGGAATCATTGCCAGCAAATCCTTGATGTTGCCCATCTTTTTGATTTGCCCCAACTGCTCTTTAAAATCGTCAAAATCAAACTTATTCTGCCGGATTTTCTTCTCTAATTTTTTTGCAGAAGCTTCGTCAAACTGATTCTGGGCGCGCTCTACAAGCGTAGTGATATCACCCATACCCAAAATTCGCTGCGCCATCCGCTCTGGATGAAAAACATCTAGCGTGTCCAGCTTTTCCCCACGGCTCACGAACTTAATTGGCTTGTTTACCGTGTACTTGATAGAAAGTGCCGCTCCACCGCGTGTATCGCCATCCAATTTGGTCAAAACAACACCGGTGAAATCCAATCTTTCATTGAACGCTTTAGCCGTATTAACGGCATCTTGGCCCGTCATGGAATCCACGACAAACAAGATTTCCTGAGGATTTAAAGCGGCTTTCAAATCGGCTACTTCCTGCATCATTAGCTCATCTACTGCTAAGCGGCCAGCAGTATCGATAATCACCACTCTGTTACCATCAATCTTTGCTTTCGCAAGGGCATCTTTTGCAATCGAAACAGGGCTCTTATTTTCCCTGTCGCTATAGACGGGCACTTTGATTTGTTCACCCAATACATGCAACTGATCAATCGCCGCAGGACGATATACGTCAGCCGCTACCAGCAAGGGATTCAGCGACTTCTTAGTCTTGAGAAAATTAGCCAGTTTTCCAGAAAAAGTCGTCTTTCCCGACCCTTGAAGACCCGCAATTAAAATGATAGTTGGCTTACCAGTCAAATCGATTTCGGAAGCCTCACCGCCCATCAATTCTGCCAGCTCATCCTTCACGATTTTCACCATCAATTGGCCTGGAGAAATGGCATTCAATACCTTTTCGCCGGTCGCTTTTTCCTTCACACGGTCGGTGAATTCTTTGGCTATTTTAAAGTTCACATCCGCATCCACAAGGGCGCGGCGGATTTCTTTTATCGTAGAGGCAACATTGATTTCCGAAATGCGGCCTTCGCCTTTCAACTGCTTAAACGCTCCTTCGAGCCGCTCACTGAGATTGTCAAACATGAATCTTGGGTTCTATTTCTTGGTATTGAAGTTGATTTTGAAAACGGATGCAAAAGTAAA
>JBDTKK010000225.1:0-9551 GCA_039935335.1 Chitinophagaceae bacterium | reverse complement strand
AAGCCACTATTCTGAAGTTTGGTTCAATGGGTGAAAAGACTGGCTGGAGCTACATTGAGCTGCCGAGAGATGTGGTGGGACGCCTGATTCCGGGCAATAAAAAAGCCTTTCGAATCAAAGGATTTTTGGACAATTTTCCTTTTGAACAAGCCAGCACTATGCCTCTTGGCGATGGGGTCTTTATTCTGGCCATAAATGCCGAAATGCGAAAAGGAACGCACAAGAAGGAAGGCGCAACAGTGCAGGTTCGCATCGAATTGGACACAGCAGATTTTGAAATCCCTGAAGATTTCACGGAATGGCTGGAGGCAGGCGATAAGGCAAAAGCATTCTTCGAATCCATTCCCAAATCTCATCAACGCTATTGGGTCAATTGGCTGGGCGCAACGAAGACTAGAACTACCAGAGAAAGTAGAATGAGTAGAGCGATTGTCGCATTGTCGCAAGGCTTTGGTTTTGCAGAAATGCTGCGGGCGGAGAAGGAGGCTAAACTAAGGGGTTGAATTTTGTGTCTCTAAAATTCCCCGAATTGCCATTTTCCCCCGGGTTGCGATCCGGGGCTACTAAAATTCGACCCCTTCGGGGTCGGGGGCAAAGACTGGGCTTATTCGTGGCAGAATCGATTTTTGCGATTAGGAAACTGCGTCCTTCCTTGTATGTTTCCAGCGACGGTGACTCCACAAATAATTCTCAGGTTGCGCTGCAAGCTGCCGCTCTACAAAAGCGACATAAGCCGCTACCACCGCACCTTCCGGCATTTGGGAAGCGTCCTCGGTAAGTGTTTCCAACTTAATACGATAATGCCCCCGTTTTATCTTTTCCATGCCCACAAAGGCTACTGCTGCCTTGGCCCTACGCGCCATTTGCTCGGGGCCACGAAAGAAAGGTGCTTCGCGATGCATAAATGGAAGCCATGCGGCCACGTCCGGCTGCGAAGGATTTTGGTCGGCAAGGAGGCCAATAACGTATTGCTTTCCCCTCATAGCTTTCATACCGCTCAACAGGCCTTTCATACTAATCAAATTCGTGCCGGTTCGGGATCTAGCAAAGTACATAAGCCTATCAAATCCTTTGCTATCAACAGGCAAATAAACACCGGTAAAATAGACAGGTGCATGATACGCGGCGGCAGCATTCAGCCATTCCCAATTAAAATTATGAGCGGATAAAAGATAAAGGCTCTTCCCATTTTCTGTAAGTTGATTACACAGATCCCAATTACCCCTCATCCTTGCTGCCAAAGCCTTTGGACGAATACTCAGCAACTTAATAGTTTCAACCCACTGGTCGCAAAAACCTTTATAAAACAGTCTTTGAATTCGCAAAATCTCCGCTTCACTTTTCTCTGGAAACGCATGACTAAGGTTACTCCTGATAATTTCCTTGCGATAACCTATCAAATGATAAATCACCACAAACCCGAGGTCGCTGATACGATATAACACCCAGAAAGGCAATAGCGAAAGTGGGTAGAAAATAAGGAGCAGCAGGTAGTACATCAGCCCTTATTGTCAGTGAGATTATAGATCTTTTGGATGTCGCGGAGTATCCCTTCGAAGTCTATTTCGAGGTCGCGCAAAAGGCCATTCTTCATGTCAAAAGCCCAACCATGCACTTTGGGGTATCCGTATTCCAGATAGTGTTGTTGAAAGGTGGCCAGCTTCACCACGTTGCGGCATTGCTCATACACGTTGAGCTCTACAAGCCTGTCGTAGCGTGCCTTTTCGTCGGTGATGGCATCTAGCTCTTTCTCATAAAGGCGATAGACATCGCGGATATTGCGCAGCCAATGATTGAGCAAACCCATGTCTTTGGGCACCATCGCCGCTTTCACGCCGCCGCAGTTGTAATGGCCGCAAACGATGATGTGCTTGACATGGAGCTCTTTGACCGCGAAGTGGATGACGCTCATCACGTTCATGTCATTGTTCACCACCATGTTGGCAATGTTGCGATGCACAAAAATATCCCCGGCATCCAGGCCCATTATTTCCGTGGCAGGGACGCGGCTATCAGAGCAGCCGATGTAGAGATAATCTGGTGTTTGGTCGGCAGCGAGCTTCACAAAGAAATCTTTGTCTTTAGCGAGTTTGCTGGCTACCCATTCGCGGTTGTTTTCAAAAATCTTATTGTACCAAGGCATAGAAAATAGTTTGGGGGCAAAATTAGGCTGTTGTAAGCGGGTTGGGTTTTTTAGGGTATTTCTAGGCATTGTTTCCACCAACAATTCCACGGCGACTTTCTCAAAGTTTATGAATGCGGTTGTGGTTGAGTACGCAATTACGATTGATGCAGCGGAGCATATGCGGTCGGAGACCGCTTTCCACGGCGGCGTAGTCTGGAGACTACGCCGAGCGGAACTTGCGCCAGCGGGGGTGGATTTTTCTGGGGCGGCTGCTCCTCTCTCAATCTCACATGGGCTTTGGGCTTGTTCTTCCCAAGTAATTTGAATTGTGCTACCCCATCGTTTCTAATTATCTTTGGCAAAAGCGAATGATATGCTAACCATAAACACGATTCTTAAAGAGATTAAAGAGGTACCTCTAAACAGGTTGGAAGAGCTATATCAGTTTGTACACTCCTTGACGCCGAAGGCAAAAACGTCCGACAAAACGTGCCAGAAAATCCTATCATTTGGCGGAGCTTTTAAGGACTTGTCCGAAAATGACTATGCTGATTTTGTAGAAAATACAAAGAAGTCAAGAGCGGGGCTTTTCAATAGAGACATTGAATTATGAAAGCAGTAATGCTCGATACTGATATTCTTTCGGAGTTCTTGAGAGGAAATCCCAGTGTGACGGCCAATGTTGAGCGCTATTTGCTGGAGTTCCGATATTTAAACTTGAGCATAATCACTTACTACGAAATCTTGAACGGCCTTTGTACAAAGACGCCAGGAAGCAACTTGGAAGATTTGAAGACTTTATCTCCTTGAATAAGGTTATTCCGCTAACGATACCAATGGTAAAAAGAGCCGCCGAAATACAAGCTGCATTGAGGGCGAAAGGTTTGGAAATTGGTCATACTGATACTTTGATTGCAGGTACTGCAATGGCGAGTGAACTGCAACTGATTACCAACAATACAAATCATTTCAAGAGAATTAAAGGTTTAGAATTGGAGCATTGGACTAAATAAATTTTGCCCTCGTTAATATTCCGACCGGTATACCATTTTTCGCTGCAACGAAATTGGAATACCTGGAAGGGCGATCAAAAAAACCGTCAGCGAGAAAACTCCCCAATAGTTCTATCTGTTCTTTTACTCTTTCTCACATTCGTTGTAGGTCGGAGAGCCTGCAACGGCGGGAAGACTGGCGAGGCAAAAAAAGGACTAGGATTGATGATAACGTTAGAAGAACAAAAGCTATTTCTGGTAACTGGTAATTATGAAAAATATAAAATACATATTATGCATTTCTTCAGCTTTGCTTTTTCTCTATGTTGTCATTAGTTGGTTTCTTCTGGATGGTCATTTCATTTACTACACATCATTTAATGAAAGTACAATTGCAGCATCAAAGAAAGAGGACTTATTTGTAAGTGATGATTTGAAAATCACATCTCAAGGAGATAGTTTAATTAATTGGAAGAAAGCTATTGATGTCTGGACGAATAGGCGATATAAAATTAAATATTTTGGGATACTTTTTCATTGGACATATACAAATCAACGATGGCGTTACCTAAATATTGGGTTTAAAAATGAACTATATCCCCATTTGAATAATTGGTGTATGAAAAATTCTAATGAACAGAGGTATGTCTCTTGTTGTGATAGAATTAGCTGTAATGTTGGAGATACAATAAAAACAGATTTTTATAAGTGTAAAGATGGACAGAAATTAGGGACATTAAAGGTCATAGTCAAATGAGAAACTCAAAAACACGTACAGAAATGCAGGGCTTTATTATACCCTTGTTGGGTGTGTCACGAAGCAAAGGAAGGAAATTTTGCCGATGTTGCTGTTCCGCCGTTGCACGGTCTCCGACCTGCAACGAAAATATTCCACCACTTGCCCAAGCCGTCAAACAACAAGCTAACCATCATTAGTCTGCTAATTTCTTCATGACCTCTGCGCGTGATACTTTTTTCGTTTTATCAAAATCAAGCATCATCCTTGACAAGCCTATATCTTCCAACTCGCCTTGCGTTATCGCAGCCAATCCTACACCCAATTTCTTCAATAGTTGAGAAACAAACTTTAGCTCGGATTCGTTTTTTGGAGTTATTACCAGCGCTTTTGCGCTGTAAACATACAATCGGACTTTTCGCGGTTGCTGGCCTCCCCTCCCACCAATTTTCCCGAAATTTGAACCATGCAGTTTCAGATTGAGTGCCCCTACCCTCCCGCCGGAGACCAGCCTGAAGCCATCGCGGAGCTGGCGAAAAATATCCGCGAAGGCGTAGCATTTTAGACTTTGCTTGGCATCACAGCCCTCGCTATCCTCTTATCCCCGTCAAATTCACCACTATCCAACAAAATAGCCTCCCTAATAATGACCGCCACATCGATGATTATGACCGCCACATCGATAACAACGACCGCCACCTGACAGAAATGTAACACACATACAATAACAACCTCCGCCATCCCTCCAATACCTACCGCCACCCCTCCAATACCTACCGCCACCTATCACCGAACCACCGCTACATACAAAGAAACCTCCGCCATCATTACAATAACCTCCGCCAGCTCGACAAAAACCATCGCCAGCTCGAGAAAACCCTTCGCCACCTGACAAAACTGCTGCGACACCTCCAAATTAACTACTGCCACCATCTGGCGAAAGTGAAGTCGCCCCAAAAGGCAAGTCAAGTCCCAAAATTTCAAGCTAATAATCGCAAAACAGATGGCAATGCAAAACTTGGACGAAAGCGGAAAACCCTTATCAACGAAATGCCTTGTAAATATCCTTCCTGTGCCGGAATCTTGCTAATACAATCCCAGACTTCTCTAAGAAAAGCCCCAAGCGGTAATTGCCCAACCGAATTCGATAAGCATCGAGATGTCCTTTAAGTTTCTTTGTATTCGGCATCTTGTCGAGCTTGTCTGCGGCTTCTAATAATTCGATTAAGGTGAGTAAGCTCTGCTTTACAGATTACACGCTAATATCATCAAGGTCTTTTGAAAACTGTTTTAAGAATTCAACTTTCATCAGTCTGCCAATTTTTTCATGACTTCTGCACGCGTGGCTCGTTTCGTCTTATCAACCTCATGCAGCATCCATGGCAAGCCAATGTCTTCCAACTCGCGTGGCGTTATCGCAGACAAGCCTACACCGAGTTTCTTCAATAGTTGGGAAACAAACTATAGCTCGGATTCGTTCTTTGGCGTTATTACCAGCGCTTTCATGCCGTAATGATACAATCGAGCTTTTCGCGGTTGCTGACCTCTCCGCAGCGCGGGATTTGCAATCCCGCGCAACCTGGTTGAGGATTTGCAATCCTATAATTCCCGAAATTTGTACCATGCAATTTCAGATTGAGCGCCCCTACCCTCCTGCCGGAGACCAGCCTGAAGCGATAGCGGAGCTGGTGAAAAATATTCGAGAAGGCGCACCTTTTCAGACTTTGCTGGGCGTCACCGGCTCGGGCAAAACCTTCACAATGGCCAACGTCATTCAGGAAGTACAAAAGCCCACATTGGTGCTCACCCACAACAAGACATTGGTAGCGCAGCTTTACGGCGAATTGCGGCAGTTTTTCCCGGAGAATGCGGTGGAGTATTTCGTGAGTTACTACGATTATTATCAGCCCGAAGCTTATATCCCGACCTCCGATACCTATATCGAGAAAGACCTTTCTATCAATGAAGAATTAGAGAAACTGCGGCTTCGCGCAACTTCCTCTTTGCTTAGTGGCAGGCGGGATATCATCGTCGTGGCCAGCGTGAGTTGCATCTACGGTATGGGCAATCCTACCGAATATGCCAATGGTATTATCCGACTAAAAAAAGGCGATGATATTGGGAGACAAACCTTCCTTCATGGTCTTGTCAATGCCTTGTATAGTCGCTCCCAGGGCGAGTTTGGCCGAGGTACTTTCCGGGTAAAAGGCGATACAGTAGATGTGAACCTTCCTTACGCCGATTATGGCTACCGCATCACTTTTTTTGGAGATGAAATAGATGAGATAGAAAGTCTGGAAACCGAAACCGGCAAGCGCATTAGTAGTCTGGACAATGCGGCCATCTTTCCAGCAAATCTCTACATGGCACCCAAAGGACAAATGGCCAAGATTGTTCATGAAATTCAGGATGAGCTTTTTGGCCAAACCGAGTATTTCAAAAGCCTTGGAAAGGCAATAGAGGCGCAACGTTTGAAGGAAAGAGTGAATTACGATTTGGAGATGATTCAAGAGCTCGGCTTCTGCTCGGGCATTGAGAATTATTCTCGCTTTTTGGATAGGAGAAAACCTGGCGTTCGTTCCTTCTGCCTGCTCGATTATTTCCCCGACGACTTCCTGATGGTGATAGATGAAAGCCATGTCACTATTCCGCAAATCAGCGGTATGTATGGCGGCGACAGGTCTAGGAAATTGAACCTCGTGGAGTATGGTTTCAGGCTGCCAAGTGCACTAGATAATCGTCCGCTCAATTTCCATGAGTTTGAGAAAATGCTGCATCAAGTCGTGTTTGTGAGTGCCACGCCCGCCGACTATGAATTGCACAGCAGCGAAGGCGTTGTAGTGGAGCAAATCGTGCGCCCAACCGGCCTTTTAGACCCGCCAATTGAAGTGCGTCCTTCCATCAATCAGATAGATGATTTGCTGGATGAAATAGATAAGCGCGTGAAAAAAGGCGACAGGGTATTGTGTACCACGCTTACCAAAAGAATGGCGGAAGAGTTGGATAAATACTTGGCACGCATCAACATCAAAAGTCGCTACATCCACAGCGAAGTGGATACTTTGGAAAGGGTAGAAATCTTGCGCGATTTACGGCTTGGAAATATCGATGTTTTAGTTGGCGTAAACCTTTTGCGGGAAGGTTTGGATTTACCGGAAGTCTCGCTGATGGCCATTCTTGACGCAGATAAGGAAGGATTTTTGAGAAATGAAAGATCGCTGACACAGATGGCAGGACGGGCAGCACGAAACATAGATGGACTCGTTATTTTCTATGCCGACCGAATTACAAGTTCCATGCAGCGCACTATGGATGAATGCGACCGCAGACGGGCGAAACAGATTGCCTTCAATACGCTACACAACATCACACCGCGCACAGTACGGAAGGATATTGACCAGATTATGAAGCAAACTTCAGTGCTGGATATCAAGGGCTATAATGAAAAGGACAAGTACGCCATCACGGATGATTTGGTGTCACTCGCTGCAGAAGATACTGTGACTTATAATGGCATTGCACAACTCGAAAAACTCATTTATACTACCAAACGAGCCATGGAAAAAGCGGCTAAAGAATTAGACTTTTTGGAAGCTGCAAGACTTAGAGATAAGATGTTGGCTTTGCAGCGAGAGAAGGAAGCGATGAAATAATTACGGGCATTTTTTGGAGAAATAAAATCTGCTACACGCCTTTACAGGAAGACCTTTCAATGATATTTGACTTCTTGTTTTAGCTCGTAACTAGTGGCATTTTTTTGCTGTAATTCCCGAATCATCACCACGGCATAGATGCTCAATAAGGCGCCGAAATAGCACCAAATGGAAATGACATAATGGTTGTAAAACACCCTGCTGCCAACATAGGCGAGAAAAAGGCCGATGCCAAAAATCCTAAAGCTTTTGTAGCTGGATAAAAGTGGTGCGACAATCGTGGGAATGAAATAAATCAAGCCATAGAACCAATAATTGACCAAGGGGAATCCAATTTCATAGAGGATGTGTCCGTCCCTTAGCGAAGCATAAGAAGGATAAAGCATAAACCCTGCAATCAAGGTGGCTATTATGCCGAAACCCGTGCCCAATAAGACTCTTATCCATTTTCTACGTTTGTTATTTGGCTCCGCCATAAGCACCATGAAAGGCACAAAAATTGGCCAGATCATTTCTGCAAAAAAGAGAAAGGTGTACATCGACGATGTCTTTACGTCTTTAAAACTCGGGTACATTAGGGACAGCCAAAGGAATCCTTCAGACACCTGTTGAAAACAAAATAGCAGCGGCATACACGCTACAATTTTCTCTTCTCTGGTCTTAGCTTTACTCAAAGCCAGAACACCGATACCACCTAAGACAGCGGCGGCACCAAAACTTGCTTTTGCTGAAAAACACATATTGCAAATTGGATTTGACGAGCTATTTCTAAAATAATTGTACCAATAGACCAAGGAAAACCAGAATGGTTAAAAAGGCGAGTCAAAGGATATCTGCCGCGTAGTACCCTATATTCGATTCAAGAAATCTTAAGACTATGGACAACGAAACTAATGACGAATTGCCGGAAGAGTTTGATGGCACGGAAGAAGAGCGCCTTCAAATGGAGATTGAGATGTTGAAGCTCAAATTGAAAGCCGAATTGGGCGCGGAACTTGGGTCTGTCGAAGGGATGGAAAAATTACCTTTAGAAGTAGAGCGTCAATTTCTCGAACAGCTTCTGTCCTTCCATCATCATATGGACAATGCACCTGAAATTACTGTCCGTGAGCATCTGGGTAATCCCGTTTTCGAAAGTGCTGAAAATCTATCAGAAGCCGCGCTGGAAGCCGCGTTCATAAAGGTCAGTGAACTATACGAATCCAAGTTCCTTAGAGTAGATTTTCAGGCAGAATACCCCGCCAGGCTTCGCTATGAATATTTAACCAAAGAACTTATTGACGAAAAAATTGAAACGCCGCCGCCCAATTCTTACCTCTGCATTACCTATGAGGAAGGTCATCCCAATCCTGACTATGACCAGCGGAGATTGACTCAAAATTTCTTTGAACATTTCTTTGCGAACAACTTCGACGGGATTGACTTGGAGGAGCCGCTGGTAAGTCCGGACAAAGAAATATTTAGCCATGAAGAAGCTACCGAAATGCTACATCGCTTTCATGGCATATTCGAGGACATCAAGGAATGGACTTACGAGATTACTGAAATCGCTTCTCCAACAGCATTGGAACCCTATAATGAGGAGACGGTTTATGGTCAAGTTTCAGGAATAGTTTCCTATACTATACAGCAAGATGGGGCTGAACAAGAAATTTCGGGGCCCTTCAAGCTCTACAATCAGTGTAGCGGCGGCTGGTGGGAGTCACTCTATTTTGAAGTTCATGGATTCTCCTGGAAACGCTCCTAGTGGGCATTCATCCAATTTTCCATCTTTAAAAGAAACCCTAAAAAGCCTTAGATTAAGCATAAGCGAAGCTAAAAGCAATGATTAAAGCGTTCCGACACGGCATCGCTCCCGTTACATTTGCAGGCCATCATGTTTAGGTTCCAGCATCCCGAATATTTATTGTTGCTGCTTGCAGTACCTGCGCTGGTTTTGATTTTTGCAGCCCTGCTTTTTTGGCGAGCTCATATTCTCAAAACCATTGGCGAAGCGCAACTGGTAGCTTCCCAAATGCTGGGCCGCATCCCGGGCCGAATTACCT
>JBDTKK010000224.1:0-8783 GCA_039935335.1 Chitinophagaceae bacterium | reverse complement strand
GGCGCGTCACCTCTCTATCGGCTTGGCTAGGAGTAGGATTTCCAGATGGATGATTGTGCGCTACGACCAATTTATTGGCACCATAAAGCAGGGCATTTTTGAGAATCATTCTCGTGTCCACCACAGTGCCAGTAAGGCCGCCCACGGAGAGGATTTCATGCTTAATGAGGAAGTTGCCATTGTTGAGATACATCACGCAAAACGCTTCATGGTCTCGATCGTTGAGCAAGGGAATAATAATTTTCGCTGCATCAGCCATTGTTTTGATTTTTGGCTTCACCATGATGTCGGCGCTCTGCCTTCTGCGGCCCAATTCCAAGGCTGCGGCAATGGTGATGGCGCGGGCTTCGCCAATGCCGGGATGCTCTTTTAATTGGTGGATGGACAGCCGACCAAGGTCTTGAAGATTGTTATTGGCTTGGGTCAAAATCAACTTGGCTAACTCGAGTGCGGAGTGTTTTTTGGTACCGCTATTGATGAGGATGGCCAGTAATTCTGCATCGGTCAAAGCTGCTGAACCTCTGCTCGAAAGTTTCTCCCGAGGGCGGTCATCGATTGACCATTCTTTGATGCTTGTAGAAGTGCTATTGGGTTCGGACACTTTTCGATTTGAGGATTTGAAGAAAGGTTCGCGCAAAGGCGGAAAGAGGACGCAAAGGCGGAAAGATACTTGTTGACGATTTACCCACCGCTTACTGCGGGGCAAGACCACTAAGATTTGAAGATTAACCACTAAGACACTAAGAACACTAAGAACACCCCTTACTGCGCGGCAAGGACACTAAGGCCAATTCCCGTGTGACAAGAAGACTAAGATTTAAGGACCTTTCGCATCTAACCTATTCTATTGTCCCAACACTTTTTGCATTTTTAATTTTGTATTAAAATCACCAGCCGCCGCTCGCTCCGCCACCGCCAAAACCACCTCCGCCAAAGCCACCGAAACCGCCGCCGCCTCCACCGCCCGAGCCTCCGCCCCAACCGCCACCACCCAGACCGCCGCCAAGCATACTGCCCGCGAGTAATCCGCCGCCAAAGCCTCCCAATCCTCCCCGCCGACTCATATAAGTTCCGCCACCGCCGCCACCGGAATTTCTAATAATAAAGATGATGACAAGCAAAATGATGATGATGACAATAATACTACCAACCCCAGCACCAGGACCTTGCTTAGGCCCATCACCTTTGTATTCCCCTCTGGTCGCGGCTTCCACGGCGCTCAACGCATTGTCGAACCCGCGATAATAATTTCCTTCTCGGAATGAAGGCGCCATTTCATTTCTGATAATTCGCCCACTTACTAAGTCAGTCAAAGCACCTTCCAGCCCTTTGCCCACAGAGATATTCATCTTGTGTTCTTTGATAGCGGCAATGATTAAAACGCCATTGTCGCGGCCTTTACGGCCAATACCCCAACGATTGGAAAGTTGCGTTGCGTAATCGCTAATGTCGTACTCGCCAATGCTGGAGATGGTGACAATGGCGATTTGATTGCTAGTAGAATCTTCAAAAGCCAGAGCTTTTTCCTCGAGCATCGCTACTTCATCTGCGCTCATCACATGCGCCATGTCGTTCACCAATTTCGGTGGGCTCGGCCGCGGCGGAAAATCGCTGTCTTTTTGGGCAAACGACAAAGTTGTCGCCGTCAAAAAAGCGATAAACAATAACAGGAATCGGTTACTTAGATTTTTCATTTTCCGAAAACAATTTCGTCGGGCAGTTCATTTTTATCCACCTCTGCCTTAAAGGGAAAATGGCGGCCAAGGGCATTCCCCAATTCTGTGATACATGCCACCAAACCCTCGTCTGGAGCGCCTTTGCGTAAGCCATTTTGTAAAAGCTGTGCAGCTCTTTCCCAAAACTGTTGCCCGCCTGCTTTGTGGTAAATTTCTTCATCACCAAAAATGGCAAACTGCTTGTCTTTGAGCGCAGCATAGACCAACACTGCGTTGCGCTCTTCGGTCATTTCCATGCTCAAATTACTGAACACTTCTTTGGCGCGGTCGAGGGCATCTACAAAGCTGCAATGACTTTCTATAAACACCCGAATTTCTCCGGTCGTCTTTGCTTCCGCAGCGCGGATAGCCGCCACCACAGCCTCTTGTACGGTAGGCGGTAACAATGGCTTTTTCTTAAAGAGCATGGAGAAATTCGGGAGGTTTATTCAAAATTAAAACTGAACTTTCGGTGCATTCTGCGATCCGGGATCAGCTTGGAACATAGGGCGAGCCTTGAATCCAAACATGCCTGAAATCAGGTTGTTCGGGAAGTTAGTCACCTTTAAATTGTAAGCTTGCACAGCATCATTAAAGTTGTTGCGACTGGTGTTGATGCGGTTTTCGGTTCCTTCTAATTGCGTTTGCAAATCAGTGAAGTTTTGCGTAGCGCGTAGTTGTGGATAGGCTTCTACGGCAATGTTAATCGCCGTGCGCATGGCCTGACCGGCTTGAGCATTGGCTTGTTGGATTTGGGCCATTTTATCAGTAGTCAATTGATCGGCAGGAACTTGGGCCAATTTATTGAGTTGCCCAGCGCGAGCCTCAGCTACTTGAACGTAAGTGCTTTTTTCAAAATCAGCTGCACCCTTTACGGTAGAAACGAGATTAGGAATCAAATCTGCCCGACGTTGATATGCACTTTGAACCTGTGCCCAAGTTTTGTCCACTTCGAGGCGTTTGCTATTCATGCCGTTGTAGCTGCAACCGCCCATGCCCACGAGGGCAAGGATGACGACGAGAATCGGTAATACCTTTTTCATATTATTGTGTGTATGAGATTAGCGGTAAATGTACAGGGCTTAGCAGGGATTTAAGCCATTTTCCAACACACTTACCGACCATTTCCGAGTATTGACAATTACTTTTGCTCCTTCTTAATAAAAACCGCTGCATTGATGACTGAAGTATTTGAAGACTCCTTAGAATTTGCCCAAAGCCAAGACGGCGTTGACATCCTTTACCCATTTCGCGAACGCTTTATTTTCCCGCAACACAACGAGAAAGATGTTCGCTATTTCTGTGGAAATTCACTTGGATTACAGCCAAAAAGTACCGGCTATCTAATGCAAAAAGAGCTGGATGATTGGGGCAACTTTGGCGTAGAAGGACATACTCAGGCTCGCAATCCTTGGCTTTATTATCATCATCTTTTTTCGGAAAGTCTGGCAAAAATTGTGGGTGCCGACAAGAGCGAAGTCGTGGCGATGAACACGCTTACGGTAAATCTTCACCTACTAATGATGAGCTTTTACCGACCTACGAAAGAGCGGTATAAAATACTGATGGAAGCGGGTGCTTTTCCTTCCGACCAATATGCGATGGAGACGCAAGCGCGGATGTGGGGCTATGACCCGGCAGATGCGGTTATTGAAATTGCGCCAAGAGCGGGTGAAGATGTGATTCGCGAAGAAGATATCCTGAAAGCCATTTCTGAAGCGGGCAGCAGTTTGGCAACTGTGGTTATTGGCGGCGTGAATTATTATTCCGGTCAGCTTTTCGACATGAAGAAAATCACGGAAGCTGCGCATCGAGTGGGTGCTTATGCCGGTTTTGATTTGGCTCATGCGGTGGGCAATGTGAATTTGCAGCTTCATGATTGGGGTGTAGATTTTGCGTGTTGGTGTTCTTATAAATACCTGAATAGCGGGCCAGGCGGCGTGGCAGGAGCATTTGTACACAAACATCATGGTAACAATCCTAAGGTTTTCCGCCTTGCGGGATGGTGGGGGAATGATGAGAAATCGCGCTTCAAGATGAACAAAGGATTTCATCCGCAAAAAGGAGCGGCGAGTTGGCAGATGAGCAATGCGCCCATCTTCAATATGGTGGCGCACCGAGCATCTTTGGATATTTTTGAAAAGGCTGGCATGCCTGCTTTGCGCGAGAAAAGTGACAAGCTCACGGCCTATCTCGAGTTCTTGCTGAACCGAATTGACACTTTGCCATTTAAAATTATTACGCCTTCGGCAAAAGAGGCTCGTGGTGCGCAGCTTTCGCTGTTGTTTGAAGCGCGTGGAAAGGAAGTTTTTGAGGCATTATCAGCAGCAGGCATTGTGGCGGATTGGCGGGAACCGAATGTGATTCGGTTGGCACCTGTGCCCTTGTACAATACTTATGAGGATGTGTATGCGCTGTATGAGGTGATGAAAGGGTTGGGGTGAGGTGGTGTTATCACAACACGCGCTAATTTCATATGTTGAAATAGTATGCAATCGTACTACTCAAAATCGCCAGTCGTGTATATCACCTAAAACAAATGCTTTTGAATAGTTTGGATTAGGTGATTGATTGTAAATGGCTTTTCTACAAACCCGTCCGCTTGCAACTTTACACTAATATCTGCAATGTCGGCATTGGCAGAAAAGACAAGGATAGGAATATGTCTTGTCTGTTCATTTTGCTTTGCAATGGCAATAGCCTTTTCCCCGCCCATTTCAGGAATCCATAAGTCCATCAGGATAAGATCAGGTTTTAGAGATTCGATATCATTCAGAATGTCGTCGCATCTCATTAATGTCTCTGTAGTATATTTATACTTGGATAAAATAGCCTTACACAACAGCAGGATTTCCACGTCATCGTCATAAATAAGAATCTTATTTTCCATACAGTTTCGTTTTGAGGATCGCTATGATAAATAGATAAAAAAACTAAACGGGTATAGTAAAATAAAAAGTACTGCCTTTGCCCAGTTCACTTTCTGCCCACATTTTGCCTTGGTGCCTTTTTATAATCTCATAAGAAATATACAGTCCAATGCCCATCCCCTGAAAATGCCTGGCTTGTTCCTGCACCCGGTAAAAGCGCTCAAAAATCCTATCTAAATGCTGACTGCTGATTCCAATACCGTAATCCTTGATCGATGCTTGCAATAGCTTATCCTTCACGGTTACGTTTACTAATACTTCGTTACAGGTAGGTGAATATTTTATGGCATTTGTCAATAAATTAATGAGCACCTGTTGCAGTCGGTCTTTATCCCCAGCAATTTCAATGGAGACAGTTCCGGTTTTTATTATTTGGTGCGATGAAGTATTGAGTTGGACATCTTCGATTGTCTCATCTATTAATTTATTAAAATCAAATGTGGTTATATTGTAATCGAACTTGCCATGTTGCATTTTACCTACATCTAATAACTCAGCAATCAAAGCCTGTAGCCTGTTTATCGCATAATCTGCTTTACTAGCATATAAAAAGAGACCTCCATTTTCTTCGTTTAAGGAAAGAAGCAGCAATTCAATATAGCCTTTGGCAGTAGTTAAGGGTGTTTTTAATTCATGACTGGCTATACTGATAAAGTCGTCTTTTTCGTGTTCTTTAATCTTCTGGTCGGTAATATCCTCAATGGCAAGTAGGATTAATTTCTGTGCCGTTGTTTCATCTATTATTTGCCGCCCATTCAGTAGCATATGGCGTTCGCCAAGCAAAGGAAATTTGAAGATGATTTCAAAATCTGAAAGTTGTTCCTTCTCTGGTAGTATTTTTTCAAGCAACGAACGCATTACTTCGTCATCCCATTGATTACTTTGTATTTCATAAAATAATTTCCCCTCCGTTTCTTCTTCGGTGGTGTTGAATTTCTTATAAAAAGAAGCGCTGGCGGTCTTTATGCGAAGGTTTTTATCCAATACGATAAGCGGATCACGGATGGTGGCAATAATGTTTTCGGAATAGTGGCGGGCAACATTTAATTGTTCCTGCTTGTCCATCAATTCAGAGTTTACAATGGTAAGTTCTTCGTTTGTGCTTTGAAGCTCTTCTTTTGAAGTTTCCAGCTCTTCATTCAGGCTTTGCATTTCTTCATTGCTGCTTTGCAGTTCTTCATTTCCGCTCTGCAATTCTTCATTGGCAACTTCCTGATCTTCAGTAATGCTACGCATATCTTCCCGTGCCTGGGATAGTTCCTTTTCTAACTGCGCAATGCGTTGGTTGGCTTCCTCGTTTAGTTTTTGATTCACGCCCTTTCCAGAAAAGAGGGGCGCGGCTACACGCATTGCTGTTTTGCTAAATAAAATTAAATAATAAGGTTCTACCGTATTGGTAAGTGGGACAACTTCAATAGAAACGAGATGCTGAATACCTTGCCCAGCCTCGTCATTAGGCATAGAAGGAATATCTCTTTTTACAAAAGGCTCATGGGTTGTTTTTACTTTGTGCAATGCATTACGTAGTTCAAATCCCAAACCTTCACGAGCCATTTTCAGCAGGTTAAATGTTGGCTTGCCTGGTGATGGTTCCAAAAAAGGGGTTATTATTCCATTTATGTGAACGATGTCCATTTGCTCATTTACGATTACTGCAGCGGGTGTATATTTACTAAGTAGCATAGCTTCTCCGCTTTTTCTAAAATCAGTATGCATCGTTTCGGGTATGTTCCTGAATTTTGTTTGAGAAGCAAGGGTTTCTTCCTTTCTTTCTGTAGCCACATGCATAAAACGGCCCGGTATCGGCTTACGGCTGTATATTTTATCATGCTTGTCGTAAATCGAAAATAATTCAGTTGCTAAACTGGCTGTTTCCGATTTGCCAAGTAGAAGAAACCCACTTTGCTTTAGAGAGTAATGAAAAGTAATAAGGGCTTTTTTTTGCAAAAATTTATCCAGATAAATAAGCACATTACGACAGCTTATCAAATCCATTTTAGCAAAGGGTGGATCCTTTAAAAAATTATGAGGCGCAAAAATGCACATATCGCGTATTACCTTATTCACTTCGTACTCACCATAGGTTTTGTGAAAATAATTTGTAACCCTTTCATTACTTAGTATCTGCACATCAGCCTTTGAATAAATGCCAGCACGAGCCTTCTTAATAGCTATTTCAGAAATATCGGATGCAAAGATCTGAATGGGTATCTTTGCTGCTTTTTCTCCTAGGAATTCATGCAAGCAGATAGCTATAGAATAAGCTTCTTCACCAGTAGAACATCCGGCAATCCAAATGCGAATAGGCTCGTCTGCAGTCCTGTTTTTAAATAGCATCGGGAATATGCTGCTGCGTAAAGTTTCAAAGATTTTAGGATCACGAAAAAAAGAGGTTACTGGGATAAGCATATCCTGAAATAATGCATCTTGTTCCGCTTTATCGCCGCGTAAAAATTTTAAATAGCTTGAAAGTTTTTCCTTTTTACGCATTCCTATTCTCCTGGCAATGCGCCTATGTATGGTATTCTGTTTGTAATAAGTAAAGTCAACACCGCTACGCTGGTGCAGCAGTAAAAGTATTTGTTTGAAAATTATCTCATCGTCTCTGGGTGGGGTATCATCTACTATCACCCCAGTTGTTTTGGGAAAGTTGCTGTTGATTTGTAATAGTTGGCCGGGGATTTCTTCGGGTGGTAAAATAAAGTCAACCACACCGGAATCTACTGCATGTTGCGGCATATCCTTGTACGAAGAAGATTCGCTATCCTGTGCAATGGTAATACCACCATAATCCTTAATGTCTTTTAACCCAAGGGTGCCATCGCTTCCGGTGCCAGACAGCACTACGCCCACGGCAAGCTCCTTATGTACTTCGGCAAGTGACTTAAAGAAAATATCAATAGGAAGGTTTGTTTTAAAATTTTCACGGGGGCTAAGACTTAGCACACCATCGTAGGCGCTAAGAATTTTTGCGGCAGGGATGATATAAATATGGTTGGGTGCAAGGTGTATTTCATCGGTAATTTCATGTACCGGAATTTTGGTTACTCGTTGCAGAATTTCGGGTAAAATACTCTCGTGCGTTGGGCTAAGGTGCTGCACCAATACATATGCCATCCCCGAATCTTCTGGAATAGCAGTAAGCAAGCGTTTGAAAGCATCTAATCCGCCTGCGCTTGCGCCAACGCCGACAACGGGAAACAGTTGCGGGGTCGCCACAGGGGCTTTTACTTCTTTAAATGCTGCCAAAATAAGCTAAAGTGAATGATGAAAAATAAGGAGTTTTTGAGTGTTAATCCATTTAAAAAGAAGTTCCCCGCTCCCTTAAGCAACCAAGTAGCCTTAGTAGTGTTAGCCTGCCTGTCGATTTGTAAATTTACAGCTTTCAATCTTATCAAGGCTTGTTAATAAAGCTGAGTTTCCGCAAGCCTGACGCGTGGCTTGCGTAGAGTTCGTCAGATTGCGGGAGGTTTGTATTCGGCTTTCATTGTTCTTAAAACTCAACTGCAATATCATTTTTCTTCCGGACTTATCAATTTGTCAGGCTAAAATACAGCTTAGTTTCTGCTACGGGCAATTGCTAGGTAAAAGCTTACACGCCATGCTTCGTAGAACGTCGCCGATTACAAGGTCGACTTTTGTCTCTCGTAAATGGGCAACAATTAGACTTATGGAGCATACTTGTGGGAGCGGGGAGCATGCTCATTTCAATCTTGTTACAAATCTTTGTTCCATTTTGGTAGATACCCGAAAATATTTAAGTGCTTCTGCAATAATCTGTTTTCCAATATCCTTGGACAGTCGGAATATTTTTCATTATATGTTGCATACCAATAAACATCTGAAGCCTCAGTCTTCCCAAACTCTATTTGAGCCAACCATGATTTTCTTCTCGCGATTTGCCCGAATTGATTTCCGTTTGAAATCCTATCTTTCAGATTACCGAGACTTGCTTTACGGATGAAATAAATTCATCTGTTTATTGAATTGCCCGTTAGTAAAGGTAGCTACAGTCCAGAGAAGCTTATCGCTTTCTTAATAGCGTCAGTCTCATCCTTTATCTTTTGCTCCAATCTTTCCATTGCGCCTTTCAACGCAGCTTTGCTGGCAGCACCACATGATTAAAACCACGATTGTA
>JBDTKK010000223.1:0-3997 GCA_039935335.1 Chitinophagaceae bacterium | reverse complement strand
AATCACTGCAAGATTGTGACGACGGGCGATATCCATGATGGCATCCATATCGGCAGGATGGCCAAAGATGTGAACCACCAAGATTGCCTTGGTTCGCTCGGTAACGCAGGCTTCAATGCTTGCGGGTGCCATGCAGAACGTAACAGGGTCAATATCCGCAAAAACCGGAATGCCTCCGTAAACCAAGGGTGCAATGGCACTGGCCGACATAGAGTAAGGCGATACAATCACTTCATCACCGGGCTGGATGCCGAGGGCACCGATAGCAGTGAACAACCCAGAGGTATTGGAATTTACGGAAACGGCATGTTTCACGCCGATGGCCTCAGCCCAAGCAGCTTCAAATGCACGCACTTTCGGTCCGCCTAGAAAATCTGGCGTCCAAGCTCCTAAATATTGTGATAGATTCCCCGAATCTAATACTTCTATTGCTGCGTTCTTTTCTTCCACGCCAATAGTGTTGTATGCGGGAAACAACTGGGTGCGAACGGGTTTTCCGCCTTTAATTGCAAGATTTACCATTGATTATTTCTGTAATAGCTGTAAAGTGTGTAGCATTTGCTCATTGAGCGATAGCGCGGAGGCGAAGTTAGTCTTTTTTTGACTGGTTAGGCAAGTTAAAGCTTCTGCCATTACTACCTTCATGTAATCTTCCAAAATGTTTTCTTGTAATAATGCTGGATTTTCTACTAGTCTCCCGTCTTCATTTGTACCAAAATATTTCACGCAGTTTCCACTGTCGGTAATGCTTATTTTGTTCCTTTTTGTGAAGATATCGATTTCGAATATTGAATATCCTGAATTGGGAAAGCCCAGTAGGCTAAGCGGTATGTTATTGAACAGTGCTTGGAGCGTAAGTGTGGGATCTGTAGGAAAGGCATCGTATTCATATTTTAGTATGCCAACGTGCTCGAGCTTAATTGGAGTATCCAACAGAAAGGACAGCAAATCGAGTGCATGGCTACAATTATTTAAAAAGCCGCGCTGATACCGAACCACAAGATGTTGGATATTGTTTTCCTTATTGCTTAAAAGCTCGGAAAGACGATTTTTTAATAGGGCAAAACCAGGCTGGAATCTTCTGATATAGTTTACCAGAATTCTATCTGGATCCAACTGAAGCGAATGGAGTGCTGATATTTCTGCAAGGCTGCTGACCACAGGCTTTTCGCAAATGATAAAGGGAATATTAAGTCTGCTTAGTCTTTGTAGATACTCAAAATGGTATTTGGTAGCGACGCAAACACTAACGATATCGAATTCAGCAAGCTTGGTGTCGTCTATAACGGTCAAATAGGCCGCATCATACTTCTTAGCAACCTGCGCAGCTTTATCTAGGTCTATGTCCGCTACACAAAGCGAGATTTCGGGATGTAAGGCCATGGCTTTGGCATGAGTCTGAATTTTATCATTATTAAAATCATACTCAGCGCCGATGCTGCCGCAGCCAATGACTAGACCTTTATACATTTTCACTGCTTTTCTTTCAGGAAGGCATATTTTATTTCCGCAATCTTCCAATCCTCCTCATTATCAATATCCTGAACCTCGCTTTCTGGCATTTCCAGATAAGAAGTATTTGTGCCCACTAATGTTTTGCTTTCCAAGAATTCCTTTGTCTTAAAGAAATAGAATTGACCGCAATCATGAAAAGCTGGCGGTAAGTCTTGGGAGCGTTTTAAGGCATTTTCTGGCCAGTTAAAGGCAAGTTTTTCATTTTCAATCTTGAAGGATCGCCATATAGGGAAGGAGAATCTAGTTACAGGAATGAGAGAATCAGCACCCGTTTTCTTCAATTGGGCAGCAGCATCTTTCAGTTTCTGCGCGGTAACAAACGGAGCGGTTGGATAAATGCAGACTGCGAATTCAAATTCAATTCCTTCAATCTTATATTGCTGCAATACCTCGGCAATCACATCGGCAGTAGTGGCATAATCATTGGAATTATCGGCAGAACGAAGAAAAGGGACTTTAGCACCGGCGGCCTTTGCTACTGCGGCAATTTCTTGATCATCTGTAGAGACCATTACTTCATCAAATAAGCCGGATTGTAATGCTGCTTCGATAGAGTACTGGATGATGGGTTTGCCCAAGAACGGTTTAATGTTTTTCCGAGGGATGCGCTTGCTGCCTCCGCGTGCTGTAATAATTGCTACTGACTTCATCTTTGTGATTTTTTAAGAAATTAATTTCCAATTCAAAGGCATTCCTCGTTTCAAGGTTCCCTTCGCGTGCTTGCCCAATACTTCTTCCAAAAACTTGGGTTGCATACCATCGCCCGGGCGAATAATCCCCAAATTCTCAGTGGTAAAAGCTTCTCCTTCCGCCACATCTTTGATTACATAGACAGAGCGTTTGTAGTTGAGGCTCTTTAATTCTGCTTCTTGAATGCCATATTGAATATGCCCTAAACTTTGCCATGCGCGTTCGGTTTCCGTCACCAATGCTTTCATTTCAGCAGGCTCTAAGGAAAAGGCACTGTCCACACCGCCTTCGGCACGGCTGAGGCAAAAATGCTTTTCAATGATGGTTGCACCCAAGGCAGTCGCGGCTACTGCGGCACCGATGCCCATAGTATGATCGCTAAGTCCTGTTTCACATTGAAACAGTTCGCGCATGTGGGGAATCGTGCGGAGGTTGGTGTTTTCGGGCGTGGAGGGGTAAGTACTGGTGCATTTCAGGAGTGCCAACTCTGTATTGCCTTGCTCTCTTAACCATGCTACGCTTCCTGCAAGGTCGGACAAAGAAATAACCCCTGTGGACATGATGACGGGCTTTCCTGTTTTGGCAATCTTGCGGAGTAAAGGATAATGATTGTTCTCGAAGGAAGCAATTTTGTGAGCTGGCGCACCTAATTCTTCCAACAAATCAACACCTTCTTCATCAAAAGGAGTAGAGAAGATGAGAATACCTAAGTCTTTAGCGTAGTCGAACAATGGCTTGTGCCATTCATAGGGCGTACGCGCTTCCTGATATAAGTCGTAGAGATTCCGGCCATACCAAAGTGATTTTGAGTCGTTAATATCGAACAGACCGCCTTTACAATCAATGGTTAAGGAATCCGGTGTGTAGGTTTGGAGCTTTACGGCATGAGCGCCTGCGTCGGCAGCCGCTTTCACGATTTCCATTGCCCGCTCGAGCGAGCGGTTATGGTTGCCGCTCATTTCGGCAATAATGAAGGGCTTGGAATCTTGATTAATTAATCTGTTTTGTATTCGCATGCTAGCTCTTGAATTGCATTCCTTTTTGAAGCTTGAAAGAAAAAGGCTCAAAATCTACTACTCTAACTGAAGAATTTGCGGTTTTAACGATAAAAGTCCCATCAGAATTGACATGGAGAATACTGCCATTTGCCTCGTCTTGATGAAATCCGAATTCCGATTTTTCTATCTTGTGAATAATTATTTTCTCATTGTTAAGAAATGCAAATGCTCCAGGATAAGGATGTGCTTGAGCTCGTACCCAATTACGAATTCTTTCCCAATGCCATTCCCAGTTAATAAGCCCATCGAAAGGTGTTCTTTTCCCAAAATAGGTCGCAAATTCTGATTTTTGTCCAATGGGGTTTATTTTATTTTCCTTAGCCAAACCAATTATTTCATCAACCATTGAAGGGTAAATGTCATGAAATAACTTTAGTATTTGAGCTCCAGTATCATTTTTGCTAATTGGTATTCTAACCTGTTTTATAATCGCTCCATTATCAACTTCGCCTTCCATTAAATGAGCTGTTACCCCAGTTTCATTTTCGCCATTTATTATTGCCCATACATGAGGCGTTCGACCTCTATATTTTGGAAGTAATGAACCGTGAAAGTTAATAGCATAACGTTCTGCCATATCCAAAGTTTCTTGCGACACGATAAACAAATAATTTATCGATAGCAGCAATTCAGCTTTAAATTTAGAGTAAAATGATTTCAAATCAGTATTATTGGGGTTGCCGGCGAAAAATGGAGTACTGTTATTAGTGCAAAATTCTTGTATCCCATAGCTA
>JBDTKK010000222.1:0-6827 GCA_039935335.1 Chitinophagaceae bacterium | reverse complement strand
GAGGGCGGTCACCAGGACGTCGAGGTTCGGATCGGTGCCGAGGCACGTGGCGAGGACGTCGACGGTCTTCGGGAACATCGTGGTCGTGATCTTCGTGTGGCGGCTGGCTGGCTAGCAATTGCGCTACTAGTTGCTGTTTTTCCTGCAAATATACAAATGGTAATAAACGCTTTACACAGTAATAGCCAGTACCTAATCCTTACAATTCTACGTCTTCCGGTTCAGCCGTTATTAATATGGTGGACTTACTCTTATACTAGAAAAAGAAGATTTCCTAAAAGTAATGACAAAACGCATTCAACGGGGAAAATTTGAAGGCTACCTTTGGTGAAATACCAATCTAAAGTATTTCCTGTCAAGCATGATTATTTTCATTTTTTTAATAGTACACTGGTACGCTTCGCTCTTCTTTCAGTCCGTTTTTCATCACCGTTATGCAGCGCACAATGCTTTTACCATGAGTAAAGGTTGGGAGAAGTTCTTCTTTATTGGGTGTTTTATCACGCAGGGATCCTCCTATATCTCCGCTTCTGCCTACGGCATTATGCACCGATTACACCATGCCTTTACTGATACCAAAGACGACCCGCATTCTCCTAGCTTCACCCGCAACGCATTGCACATGTTGTGGGTTACAAGGAATAATTACTTTAATATCTATATTGGTAAAACAATTGTTGATGAAAAGTTCAAGAAAAATCTTCCAGAATGGGTAGCCTTCGAAAAGATAGTCCACACCTTTTGGATGCGGTTCGGTTTTGCCCTACTCTATCTTGCCTTTTATATCACTTTCGCTACAGCTTGGTGGCAATATTTGTTCCTCCCAGTGACCATTATGATGGCACCAATTCAAGGTATAGCTATCAATTGGTGGGCGCATGTGGCTGGTTATGAAAATTTCAAGATGAACAATACGTCCAAGAACATTGTTCCTGTGGATTTAGTGTTTTGGGGAGAGGCCTATCACAACAACCACCACCGCTATCCAGGACGCGCCAATATGGCTGTTCGTTGGTTTGAAATTGATCCTGGGTTTTGGAGTATGCGCCTTTTGGAGAAGCTCCATGTGATAAAAATGACGAAGCAACCTGCTAAGCCTCATTATGTGAAAGCTGCGCCCCTAGTGGTTATGGAGCTGGAAGAAGTCTAAAAATAGCGACCGAAAATCTTATTAATGGCAAAGGCTTTTGCCTTCGTTCGCGCTGTTTCATTTGCCTCTGCACTTAGTAAAAGCACATAGAGTGCAAGGTCAGAAAGTGCCCAATCTTCAGCAATTTGCCCAACTCCATTGTGGACATGAAAAGCTTTGAAATGCTCGGCAATAGGAATGTTTAGTTGCAGGAAAACCTCGAAGCTATTGTGCATTGCTTTCTGAAAATCTTCCAAGGAATCAAACATGGCCTCATCCAGCAAGACGCTTGCTACGTGCGGCGTGGCAACGATTTCTCTACCAGAAAATTGTTCTTCCAGCCCATCGCTCCACTGTATAATTTCAAAATGCGCTTCCATGTTATTTGCTTATCCGGTTTAGCATTGCCTGTATCGTTGCGCGGTCGTCTGCCGATAAGCCTTCCGGCGTGTGTAATTGCACCTTTACAAAGGCATCTCCGTATTGACCAGCCTTGTTATAGACAGGCATTCCCAGCCCTTTAAGTCGGAATATTTTGCCGCTGTCTGTACCTTCGGGAATGGTTAAACTTATCGTTTTGTGCAAGGTTTCTACCGTTACTTTTCCGCCCACAATGGCCATTAAGGAATTGACGCTTTGGTCGATGTAAACATCATCGCCTTTCCGCTCGTAGCGCGGGTTTGCGCCTATAAGTATCGTCAAAAGCAGGTCGCCACTCGGGCCGCCATTTATACCAGGGCCGCCCTTTCCTTTCAACCTTAAAACTTGTTCATTGGAAATCCCCGGCTTTAGTTTAAGGTTTACGGCTTGGCCATTGAGAGAAATAGTCTTGGTGACACCCTGAAAAGCATCTTCCAAGGAAATCTGAAAGCTAGCCTGCGTGTCATGTCCTGCATACGCGCGATTGCTTCTACTCCTACCGCCGCCGCTACCAGCATTCCCATAAAATTCCTGAAAGAAATCCGAGAAATCACCACCACCAAAATCGTGTTGTGATTGTGGGCCGCCTCGCCCCTGGTATTTTCCATAATTAGCACCCTGCTGCTGCGCTTGAGCCTCATCGTAGTATTTCCAGTTTTCGCCCAGAGCATCATACTTTTTGCGCTTCTCGGGGTCGCTCAATACGTCGTTGGCTTCGTTGGCTTGCTTAAATTTTTCTTCGGCTTTTTTATCGCCCTGTGCTTTGTCGGGATGGTACTTTACCGCGAGCTTTCGATAGGCTTTTTTAATCTGGTCTTGCGTAGCTGTTTTTGCCACACCCAGTACGTCGTAATAGTCTTGAAATGCCATTTAAAAGTTCCGTGTCCAACAAAGGTTTAAAAGTTTGTGCCACGGAGAATGATTAAAGGTAAAAAGGAAAGGGCAAAAGGCAATAAGCAAAAGGGCAATGGGCGATGGGCAATAAGCAAAAGGCAATAAGCAAAAGGCAATAAGCAAAAGGCAAAAGGGCAATGGGTGAAGGGCAAAGAGCAAAAGGCAATAAGCAAAAGGCAAAAATGCAAAAATGCCTGCGCAATTCGATGTGAAGAAATATTGGGCGAAAAGAGGAAATAAATAGACTGAAAGCAGCCCAAGATGGAAAAGGTTTAATCAAGAAGTAGAAATCCATTGAAGGTTGCGCATCGTAGTTTTAATAGATGAGAAGCGTTGGGATTTTGGTGTTGTCATTTCTTTTGCAAAGCGGAATATTATTGGCGCAGCAGAAAGCAGAAGGCAAGAATTGCTGTTCGCTTCAAATGCCGTCCTATAAAAGCATTCAAGAGAATCGCCTATTCAAAGAAGAAGAAAATTCTTCCAAAAAAATATCCGAATTCGAACCGAAGCCATTCTCTGTAAAAGAGAATTTTGCCACTCAAAAACTCCCTTTCTTCTGTTCGCAAGAATTGCATTGGGAGCAAAAAACCCATGTGCCGCTGCGGATCAGAATGGGAAGTCTTGCGCAAACAGATTGGCTGGAGCAAAAGCCAAATGCACAAGCACCTCGATAGGGAAACGATTTCCCGAATAGTTTTACAGCTATGATTCGAAACATACTTAGCGATAAGCCTACCAAAATATTTCTCGCACTTTCTACGTTTTTTGTAGCGAATGCACTGATTGCCGAATGTATTGGCACCAAACTCTTTTCACTGGAAAAAACGATTGGTTTAACACCCCATCCGTTTTCACTTTTTGGGCAAGATGGACTCACCTATGTGCTTACCTGCGGTGTGCTTTTGTGGCCGCTGGAATTTGTACTCACCGATGTGGTCAATGAATTTTATGGGCCTAAAGCTATTCGGCGAATTTCATACACCGCCATTGTGCTGATTAGCTATGCTTTTTTGATGTTCTATTTCGCGATACACATTCCGGCGGATACTTCGTTCTGGCGCGGCTCTCAGGTGAATGAGGGTGTACCAGATATGCAGGCTGCGTTCAATTCCATTTTCGGTCAGGGCATGTGGATTATTGTAGGAAGTTTGATAGCTTTTTTAATTAGCCAACTCGTGGACGTTTATGTTTTTCACAAAATCAAAAAACGAACTGGCGAGAAGAAAGTCTGGCTACGCGCTACAGGCAGTACGCTGGTGTCGCAATTGGTGGATTCCTTCGTTGTTTTATGGATCGCATTTGGCGTTGGACGCGGCTGGAGCTGGCAACGTGTCCTGGCTATTGGTCTGGTAAACTATAGCTATAAGGCCACAATGGCGATCGTGCTCACACCACTCATATACATTTTAGAACATAAAATAGCGGCCTACTTCGGCCCTGATATGACACACAGGATGAAGCAGGCCGCTATGGGAAATGAGCTTGAGTAAAATTTATTTTTTGCCGCTTAAACGATAGCCAACTGATAGTTGAATGGATGGTGTTTTGAACAGATTCTTGGAGATTTGTTTTGCACCGTCTGTCTTTGCATTATCCCAGAAAGTCTGCGTAGCACGGAAGTCGAGATATACATTTGGTGTAAAGCTGAAACCTGCGCCCAGTATATACCCAGTTCCGAAGCGGGAGCCGAAATCACTAATCTGTACCGTAGGATGGTCATTTGTCACAAAGGGTTCCTTCACTGCTTGTACCGGTCTCAATTCTGCACGAACGGTTTGGTCATTTTGGAATTGCGTTACTTCTTTAGCCTTTATCGGTGAATTGTAAACTAAGTTCAAACCGCCTTGTGCAAAAAACCGCCCCCAGCAATAGCGCAATGCAATTGGAAGTTGGAAAGACTGCACTACTTCATAATTGAAATAATGATCCACATGCTCCTCTGTCCAACTGTAATAATCATAGATTTTACCCTTGTACTCTGCTGGGCTAATTGTTCCATCTGTAACATTCATGTAATTATCCCGCACGGTACTGCCAGTATTGAATTGATACAGGTATTTGAGTTCAGTCAGCACGCTCCACCATTCGTTGATGGCAATGAGTGACGTGAGGCCGAATTGGAAACCACCCAAAGAATTTGGCGTAAAGAAGCTACCGTTGATTCCCATCATTAAGCCCGGATAAAGCTGGATGGAAGCTAGGTTGAACTTAATTTTATCGATTGCGGCGTTCACTTTATCAGCGTCCCAGAGATGAAGGTGGAAATTGGAAGATTTGCTAGAAGCCAAATTCGTAGCCTTGCTTTCAGCATCGGTTTTTTCTGCTAAAGAAGCATTGGGAATAATCTTTTCGCTTGAACTGATGGCATTTTTGTTGCGTGCAGAAGCTTGAGTATTTGAAGCCAGAGAAGGATTGTTTAAGGTTCTGCGAGCATTGCTGATTTTCGCTGAAGGATTTTGGTTTGTAACTGCTGATTTCCGAGAATTTTCATTTAAGGATTGTTCAGGAATAAACCGAGCGACTATTAACTGCGACATTGGTACAGTATCAATGCGATACTTCATTTTTTGGGTATTCGCATCCAACACTCGGCGGGCATTAACTCGGAGCCGAGCGATGGTATCGTGAACCAAACGCAAAGCAGAAGGCTTTACAACGGGGTCTTTCGCCATTTTTGCGCCATCCGCAGTCGCACTAAAAACGCGAGCGCTATTGCTTGCAAGTCGTGCTGACGATTTTGCTGAACCGATTTTGCTAAAAGAAGTGGTGGGCGCGATGGGATTCTTTGGTTGGTCGGCTTTGCCCTTTGCCACCTCAGCAGCGGACGCTGCTGCAAGTCTACTGGCAGCGGACGCTGCCACCCTTCCATCTACATCCTTCCTTCCAATAATAGCCTTACTAGTTCCCACGGACTTCAACCGACCAGCAGAGGCATAAACCCGTGAAGACGCAATTAAAGTTCTGTTTCCTTTTTTAGGAATTGCCACACTATTACTCGGTGTATTCGATACTAAAGTTACTGACGATGAAATATGCCCCGCAGTCGCATTCACAGCTCCGGTTTTAGGCTTTGCAGATTTGCTTTCGTTCGCCAAACTTGGCGCCACGTCTTCATTATGATTGACCAAAGTTGCGTTGACACCATTTCCCTTAATGCCCTGATTTGCAGGTCTATTCGTTGCCGAATTTCCACCTACTCTCCCAGCAAATTCAGCCTTTTGTTGGGACGCATGATTCATATACATGTACCCGCCAACGGAAGCAGAAGTGAGCAATACTAATGCCGTAACATAGCCAAAGAATCTGCGCCAATTGTACCCTACGGCAACTGTCGGCATTTCCTTATCGAGCAACTCGCGCATCGCGAGCCAAGCCCCAGGCCGCTCCGGCTCTTCTCCGCCGCTTAGGCGTTGACGCATATAATCGTCAATGTGAATGAGGTTCTTATCCATAATCTAGGACAATTAATTATCTTTTATATTGTGAATCCAATTTTTCAATTTTTTCCTTCAACTGTTTTCTAGCTTCGCTCAAATGCCATTTCGATGTACCTTCTGATATGTTCAACAACTTGCTAATCTCTCTATGCGAAAAACCCTCCATTACCGACAAATTAAATACCGTCCGGGCTGATTCGGGCAAGGATTGTACCAACTCAAGTAATTGATTATAATACAATTTATCCGCGTGATCCTTGTCAATATATTCATCCCTCTCCACCAACACTACATTCTCACTATACCTGCTGTTTTGCTTCACATAATCAGAAACACATCGAAACATCAATTTCCGCAACCAACCTTCAAAAGAACCCTTAAAATCATATTGGCTGATTCTTTTGAAAGCCTTCAAAAACCCATTATTCAACACCTCTTCCGCTTGCTCCTGATGGTCTATGTACCGACATACCAAGAACATCATGCGACCATAAAACAGCCGATACAATCTCTCCTGCGACGCTCTTTCGTTGCGTTCGCAGCCTCGTATCAACTCTTGTAGCTCGCTTGCCTGAGAGGATGTGTTATATGCCAAGGCGATAGACAAGTGAATTTGCGTAAAAAACGATTGTTACCCTATAAGACGTGTAAAAAAGCAAAAGGGTTGGGTACTTTCTGTAAATTTAATGAAAACACTTGGAATGCTGCGGTTAATTCAAGGAAACTCCTAGGCCGAGTTGATAGTGGATGCCCGGCATGGGGCGATAGGCAACTATTTGATATTGTGCATTCCACACGTTTTGAACGGACGCATTTACCGTCCATTGATGCCGAAATATAGACGAGGCATACGAAAACAAAATATTTCCACAATTATAGCTTAAAAGCGAAGAAGATTCGTCGGAAGTGATAAATCGTCTGCCGTTATAAGAATTCAAATAAGTCAG
>JBDTKK010000221.1:0-3332 GCA_039935335.1 Chitinophagaceae bacterium | reverse complement strand
GCGCCAACAGCAATGCCAGTCGCGGCTACGGTTGGATTGGGCATCGTGTTGATGGCAATGCCGCGAGCGGTGACGGCACTCCCGCCTGCCTCGGTTACGTTGCCGCCGACAGTTGCCGTAGTTTCCGCTATGGCCATTACAGCATCTGTGGTGACGGTTGGTAAGCCGGATGAATTGTTATCGCCTTTTTTACAGGCAGAAATCCCTAAGAGCACTAGGGATAGTAAAATCAGGAGGCAGTTTTTTGCATTGAGGTTTTTCATAGTTTTTGGTTTTTGGTGGTTAAGGGATTTGGTTTTTAGTTTTAAAACATACTCAAATCTACAAAATCCTTTCGTTATTCCAAATTTGAAACAAAAATATAATACAGGCACTCATATTGCTGTAATGCCCAACATGTTGCAGTTGGAAGAATCGTAATACAGGGAGGCTATTTCGGAAAATGCTCTATCCTTATTTTCCCAGGATTTGGTTGGCTTTTTCTTGCGTTGCGCCGCTGCTAGATATTGGCTTTGGCATTGGAGGAAACAGTTGGTGCCTAAGACTATTTGGCTATTGTCAGCGGGGGAAGAATTCAGGTATTCTTCTCCCACAAGAAGGTTGGGCGCGAGCTTAGGCGTCGTGAATGCCGGTGCGGTGTCGATAGTTTGGGCGTTATGTCTGTGAGGTTGGGAAGAGATTTATGGGTTATGCTTGCTCGAGCGGGTAATTTACCCGTTCCCTAATTTGTCCAATCTTCAATTATTATTCCTTCAAGCCGGTCAAAATCGCTGGTATTTTTAGTGACCAATGTAAGGTTGTTGAACATGGCAGTTGAGCCAATAAGCAAATCAAAATCATCCAAGATTTTCCCTTTTGTCTTTAATCGTGCTTTTTCAGTTGCGTATATTTCAAGTGCAGGGAAAATTGGAAGGATGCCAAACTTAGCTTGAAAGGTTTCAAGTGTTTTTCTGTTCTTTTCCTTATGGACGCTTTTAGCTACTCCATATTTTAGCTCTGCAATTGTGATTTCAGATACACAACAATTTTCAATGCCAACCTCCTCAATTTTTGCCTCAAGATTGAATTTACCGTTGAGAAAATAGGCGCAAATATTTGTGTCCAACAGGTACTTTTTCACAGCTCGATAGTTTTGCGGCTAAACTTTCTATCCTTCTTCAAATCTTCCACAAATTCATCTGCCGATTGGTCAATTGCCAACGCACCAAACAATGCTTTCCAAGAATTATCCTTCTGCTTTTTAGTGCTTTTCATAGACTTAGAAAGCCGCGCAATGAGCTCCAATTTATTGTTGGGACTAAGGCTTTTGAGCAACGAAAAGTAGCTGTCAATCAAGGCTGTATTTACATCTGCTGTATTCATTCTAGCGAAGTTCAATCTTTACAAAGGTAATAAACATTTTTGCTGAAAATGCGGATTTGGGAGGGCAAATTTTTGGGAAAACCGACACTTTTAAACTATTTTCTTTTACAGTCCGAATTAGGCTTTGAGTTCACTCATTCTATTCTCCCACAAGCAGGCTGCGCACGGGCTTAGGCGTCGTGGTTGTGGGAGCGTTGTCGATAGTTGGTCGTCTTTTCTGAATGGCTGGGAACGGGCTTATGAGTTATGCTTGCGCGAGCGGGGCATTGACTGCTTCTTTTTCGTAGAAACTTCGTTTGTCTTTATCGTCAATGATTAAAAGCTCACAAATATGCGTCCATGTGAGGTGTCCAATCACTGACTGGACATCGGGATACTCTGTGTAGAGTTTCCGCATGTTGAATAGATTGGAACGTGAAAACCCTTTGCCTATTTCAGTAGTCAATAGCTTGGAAAGATTCAGGATAATTTGGCGAGAAGTCTGGGTATTAATATTGTTTTTCTGCTCTGTATCAGCAATTTCTTTACCAATTCGCCAATATGTAATTATTAGTTCCTGATTGACTTTCTGAAACGTACTTTTTCTGGCGGAAAGCACAATGTGTTTGATGCTTTCTAGTAATGACGCATCAATACTATTCAGGGAAGTTTTACTCATTTCTGCAAATATAGCGTATTAAGCAATCAAATATAGGGTAGGCGCGTGTTGTGAGGGTTTAGGTTTCCAGCTTTCAAAGATGTCTTCATTTACCGTCTGAATTATGCTTTGAGTTCAGTTGTTCTACTCTCCCACAAGCAGGCTGCGTGCGTGCTTACGCGTCATGCTTGCGGGAGCGTTGTCGATGGTTTGGGCATTTTTTCTGTAGGGATGCGAATAGGGCTATGGCTTATGCTTAGGGCAGCGGGTACTTCTTCTAATTCGTGTAGAATGCAGCGCTCGACTGTGCGGACCTGATTTTGCCAATCCTTACTTTCTTAACATTTGAAACAAAAAATCCATTATCAATATAGAAGACATTCTTATCAAATTGCTCGGATGTCGAAACTGCCAAATAGTTTCTGAATTGTAATGGTGAAGTGACAACGTTGAATGTCTGAACAGGCAAAGTTGTTCTTTGGGGTACAAGGCTATATTTGCTACTAGTGATATATGAATGAGGTGGCACCACACCTACTCTCTCTTCTCGAACAGACTTTGATTTCGACCGACTACTTCCTCCAACGCCTCCGCCATAAAGATAGTACGCCGAAGACGACGCAACACCAACAGTATTAGTTTCATCTTGCCAATAACTCATCATTTTGTCGTTTACGATAAACGCAGACTTCTTCCAATCCAAATAAATCGGGACATTTATCTTATTGTAAATATCAAAAAGCATCAAGCCATTTAGAGCCCAAAAATTATAGGTGACTTTAATCGTGTCATTTTCAAAAACAACGCTGTTGTTAATCTCCTTTGTTGTATCAGACGTGATGGAAGCTACTTTATAGAATTCGCAAGATGTAAGTAAAAAAGCCAGAAAAACTAGCGGTAAAAATCTTTTAATCATGCATTTTTGTATTGATGTTCCGCTTTTGTTTTTCTTAAGTTGCAATATACTATGTTTGCTTTAATTCGCAAAAGTACGGTTTTAGTTCATCTCCCACAAGCAGGCTACGCGCGGGCTTACGCGTCATGCTTGAGGGAGCGTTGGCGATGGTTGGTCGTTTTTTCTGTAAGGCTGGGAATAGAATTATCGGGTATGCTTGCGGCAGAGGGGAACGGGCACACATTGATAGTTGAATCATTCGGTTTCAAATCCTAAAGCTTTTATCTTACTTATAAATTGATTATTCTTGACTTTCGGTATAGCCCAAATTATCAAATGTTTAGGTCTAGAACTTGCAACATAAGCAAAACGTACATGCTCCTTTTTTTCGGAATCTCCAGTAAGCCAATGTTCAAAATAACCTCCTTGACTATGACC
>JBDTKK010000220.1:0-7782 GCA_039935335.1 Chitinophagaceae bacterium | reverse complement strand
AAGGTGAATACAGCGTTAGCCTTGGAGAACAGTATCTCGAGCGTAATTTTATTGGTGTCGACATCAAGGGCAACCGAATTTATATTGGTGCCAAACGTGCGCTGGAAAAGGGTTTGAACAATGTTGCTTTCCTGCGTGCCCAGATAAATCTCCTCACCGATTATTTTGCAAAAGGAGAAGTTTCCGAGATCTGGATAATTTTCCCTGACCCCTTTTTGCGGGAAGGCAAAGCCAAAAAACGCCTTACGCATCCGCGCTTTCTCAAGCTCTATCAACAAGTTTTGATTCCCGGCGGGTGCATTCATCTCAAGACAGACTCCCGCGAGCTTTATGAGTTTACTCAGGAAGTAGTAAGGGAATACAATTGCCCTGTGATTGAAGACATCGCAGATATTTATGGAAAAGGAAAAGCGGTTGATGCTCTCGCCATTCAGACGCATTATGAAGGGCTTCACCTTGCTGATGGAAGGACGATTAATTACATTTCGTTCCGCCTGCCCGAAGCGCCAATTATTCTTCCTGAAAAACAAAAAGTAGAAACCGAAGATGCCGCAGAAGGAGCATGAAGATTATTATATTCTGCCCAATGGTTTGCTTGTTTTCACGGCGCAATATCTTAAACAACGTGGGTGTTGCTGCGGAAACGGCTGTCTCAATTGTCCTTCGGCGTATGAAAATGCACCCGAACCCAAGCGGAGCATTTTACTAAAAAACAGAAATCATGAAGGCGAAGAATCCAAGCGACAATCGTGATTTGTATGACGCGATTTATGAAATCGTAAGAAAAATACCGAAAGGTCGCGTAAGTAGCTATGGCCTAATTGCCGCTGCAATTGGGATGAAAAGTGGTGCTAGAATGGTGGGTTATGCCATGAGTCATTCGCACGCGGTACGGCCCAAAGTGCCCGCCCAACGCGTGCTCAACAGAAACGGGTTGCTCACAGGCAAAGCCCATTTCGGTGCGGGAGAAGAGATGGCAAAACTTTTACGCAAGGAAGGTGTGGCGGTAGAAAACGACCAAGTAGTTCGGTTCGGAGAATTAGTCTGGGATCCAGCGAAAGAATTGGAAATATAGACGGAGCAGTTTCGTATGAATCGACATGCCTTAATACCCTTCTTGCATCCCTCGTAAATTTGCCTTAAAACCTCCATGAAAGCCTCCGAAATCATTGCTGTGCTCAACGACTTTGCACCACCTATTTATCAAGAAAGCTATGATAATAGCGGCTTGCAGCTCGGCGATGCCAACGCGGAAATCAATACTGCCCTACTCACTTTAGACATCACGGAAGCTGTTTTAGAAGAATCAATGGAGCGCGGATGCCAAATGATCATCGCGCATCATCCCATCATCTTTTCGGGTCTAAAAAGCTTGACTGGTCGGAATTATGTGGAGCGGATTGTAATGAAAGCCATCAAAAACGACATCGTGCTTTTTGCCGCGCACACCAATCTGGACAATATGCGCGAGGGCGTGAATGCGATGATTTGCAAAAAACTTGGATTGAAGAACACCAGCATTTTACAACCGACAAAGAACACTTTGCGAAAGCTTTATACCTACGCCCCAGAAAGCACTGCCACAGCGGTTCGAGAGGCTTTATTTGCAGCGGGTGCCGGAGCTATTGGAAATTATAGTGAATGTTCGTTTAGTGCATCAGGCACGGGAACTTTCAAAGGAAATAAAGATTCAAATCCTACGATGGGAAAGGCCGGCGGAGCGCGAGAAAATGTTGCGGAGCAGAAAATAGAAGTGTTATTTCCAAAAGAAAATGAAACGCAAATTTTGAAAGCTTTGTTTGCGGCACATGATTATGAAACGGTGGCTTATGAAATCATTTCGTTGGAGAATGAGAATGCAGAAATAGGTGCGGGGATGATTGGGTATTTGGAAAGACCAATGGAAGAAATGGATTTTCTTAAAATGTTGAAAACCAAGATGCAGGCAGCTTGTATCCGTCATACTTCATTGTTGCATAAGCCCATTCAGAAAGTAGCTTTATGTGGTGGTTCGGGGTCATTTTTATTGAATAATGCTCTTGCCGCAGGCGCAGATGTCTTCATCACCGGCGACTATAAATACCATCAATTTTTTGATGCCGAAGGACGAATTGTAATCGCAGATATTGGCCATTATGAGAGCGAACAATTCACGCCAGAGTTAATGCAAATGATAATAGCGAAGAAATTGCCTAATTTCGCAACTCTTTTGTCCGAAACAAAGACCAATCCCGTAAATTATTTCTTTTAAAAAAACATGGCTACAGTAAAAGATTTTTCCGTTGAAGAAAAGCTCTCCGCGCTCATTTCGCTTCAAAAAGTGGACTCTAAAGGTGATGAGATTAAGACCCTAAAAGGGGAATTGCCGAT
This sequence comes from Chitinophagaceae bacterium, assembly GCA_039935335.1. Classification (GTDB taxonomy): domain Bacteria; phylum Bacteroidota; class Bacteroidia; order Chitinophagales; family Chitinophagaceae; genus UBA1952. Next base: position 5,412 of record JBDTKK010000220.1, on the reverse strand, counting down.
GGAAGTAAAAGACCTAGAAGATGAAGTTGCAGGTCTCCAAACCCGCATCAACAACATCGATGCAGAGATTGATAGCATTGAAGCATTTGTGGGTAAGGAAAATGATGGTAAGAAGGAAGCTGAATCGTTGCTGAAGAAGTACGAAAAGCAGCTTGACAACGTAAAAAACAATCGCGAAGCAGATGCCCTGAATAAGGAAATTGAAAATCAGGAATTGGAAGTCCGCCTTCGGGAAAAGCATATTAAAGACGCACAGTTTGAACAAACCGAACGTCGGGCGGCAAAGACGAAAACCCAAGAACGCATCTCCATCCTAGAAGAATCTGCAGCCAGCAAGCGTAAAGAATTGGAAAAGATTGTAGCCGATACGGAAAAGGAAGAGAAGAAATTGAAGAAGGAAAGCGATGCCGCAAAGGAGAATGTTGAACCGAGAATGCTAGGAGCCTATGAGCGCATCCGCAAATCTTACCCCAACGGGCTGGCTGTGGTACCCGTTCACCGCGACTCCTGTGGAGGTTGCTTCAACGTAATTCCGCCGCAGCGCCAGAGCGAAATCCGCCAACACAAGAAAATTGTGGTTTGCGAACATTGTGGCCGCATCCTTGTAGATAGTGACCTCTACGATTCTATAAAAGTGAAATCCTAAGCGATAAACGCTTTTTCTTATGTCCTGTATGCAAAAGCGTGCAGGACATTTTTATTTACCTTACGCAGGAAAGCTATCAAACGAGTTGCCATGAATCTGAATGAAGTCCCCCAAGACGAACTGGACTATAAGGAGCGGAACAAACTCCGCAAGTTGATGTATGCTGTGGACAAAGAGGGGCATTATACTGGTGTGACTTCGGTGGGCTGGGAGGCTGAAAATGTGGCCATGAAGGAAGCTTGGGAGGATATTGAAGAAGGCTTGAGCGAAACTCTGAAAGCGGTGAAGGCTGGGAAGGAAAGTCCGCTGGCCTACCACATGCAAAAGCACCTGATGGACGTGTCGCTTCTCTCGAAATATGCCGGTATTTGGCAATGGCGTGTGAAGCGTCATCTACGCCCTGAAATCTTCGCAAAGCTTTCCCAAAAAATACTTTCAAAATATGCCTCGGCACTAAACATTAGCATCGACGAACTTAAAACCATACCGGAAAACAAGTAGAAACCCGTGATAGAAAATCAGCCGAAGCCATTTATTCATTATCAACATGCGCATTGCGAAAGTGGTGTCACAACAAATCTTTTACGCCATGCAGGGATGGAAATGTCGGAGCCGATGGCTTTTGGTATTGGTGCAGGAATATTCTTTGGGCATGTCCCTTTTTTGAAGGTGAATGGCACACCTGCCACTACGTTTCGGATTTGGCCGGGAGCTATTTTTAAAAGAGTAGCAAAGCGACTTGGTGTAAAGATTAAAACCCAACGATTCAGTAGTCCTCAAAAAGCAGAAGAAGCCTTGAATGCCGCGCTGGACAAGGGAATTCCCGTGGGTATTCAATGCAGCGTCTATTTCTTGCCGTATTTGCCTGAAGCATTTCGATTTCATTTTAATGCCCATAATCTGGTGGTTTATGGTCGGGAAGGGAAGGAATATTTGGTGAGCGACCCTGTGATGGAAATCCCTACGCGCATTGCGGCGGAAGACCTTTCCAAGGCACGTTTTGCTAAAGGAACTCCCGAACCAAGCGGCTTCATGTATTACATAGAGAAAGTGGAGAGCGAAGGAAAAATGCAGTCAGCCATTGTCGCAGGAATAAAGCAAGCAGGATCCTTTATGATTTCGCCGCCACTACCTTGGTTTGGCTACAAAGGCATTTATCTTTTGGCGAAGAAATTGAAACAATATCCTCGAAAATTAGCGCCACGAAAAGCTGCATTATTTCTAGGAAATATCATCAGGATGCAGGAAGAAATAGGGACAGGCGGCGCAGGATTCCGATTTCTGTATGCTGCTTTTTTGCAGGAAGCTGCAGAAAAATTACAACGAGAAGATTTGCAGGAAAAAGCGAAACAACTCACTGCTATTGGCGATGCCTGGCGCAGCTTTGCCTACAATGCAGCAAGAATAGTGAAGGCTCGAAACAGTGATTTGGTTTCTTATGATGAGCTATCTAGTCAACTTAAAGAAATTGGGGATAGGGAGAAGGCGTTTTTTGGGGAGTTGCGGAAGATGAAGTGAGGCAATTTATAATTGAACCTGTGTTTTTGTAGCCGCAGGCTACACGATAATCCGACATAGGCTGGAGCCTAAGCCGAACGGCGAGTTAAGGAAAATGAAGTCGTGCCACAGGCTACAAAATAGTCCGACGTAGGCTGAAGCCTACGCCGAACGGGGGCTGGAGCTTACGCCGAACGCGTATGATATTCGCTTGGTTTATGGCAACATTGCAATAAAAAGGCTACTCCAAAGAGCAGCCCTTTAAAAAACAAAGAACCGAACTTACTCCAGCACCACGCGCCGCACCACTCTTTCGCCATCTGCCCGCAGCTCCATAAAGTAAATACCTTTGGCTGCACCGCCAAGATTTATTTCTTTAAAGAAACTATTGCCCGGCTGGTGATAGACTTGTGTATAAACTACTTGCCCAGTAATGTTGGCAACCGTAATGCTGGCATTTTGTACGCTTTCTTTGCAATCAAAGCTTACGTTGAAACGGCCATCGGTAGAAGGATTAGGGAATAGGCCGAAAGATTTGATATTGCTGACCGCGTCAACACTGGTGGGTAGAACATCGAAACCGATATTTAGAACACCTATTTCATTACTCGTAGAAACTGTATCTGAAAGCTTTCCTGAAATGTATTCGCTTTTAAAATTGCTGGCAAGACGTCCATTCTCCATAATAGCACCATTAGTCATAGGTATGACTTTAATATCACGCGTTATCTGAACCACTAAGTTTTCATTTTGGTTAAATGGAAATCGGGTAGTGAATGGAAACTTTACCCAGTCACCCTTTTTCTCCAATCCAGTAAATATCTTATTAGGGCTCATGACTTCTGTCATACCAGTAACATATTTATGGATTGCATTAGTAACCGCTATAAAGGTATCCGGCGGAAAAGTCTTCAAGCTTAGCGTCAAATTTCCACAGTTTGTCGTATCAGCAAATAATCTGAAGACCTTAAAATAAATCGCGGTCAAAGTGCTGCTTGGCATATTAAGGCTTCCTTTGGGATAAAGTATCTGAGCCTTCTGATTAGTGCTGTCGCCAAGAAAAGGAACGGAGGTACTTAAGTTATTTGGATACACAATAGTAACCATATACTTAGGTGTCTGGGCTAACGAAACACAATACAAGCTCAATACTGCAACCAACGTTGTCAATAGACTTTTCATAGTTGAAGTTTAATTTTTGATGAAGGGAATAGAGTGAGCGATGCCTTTGGAGTCCTTACCTGTCAATAGGGTGTAATGTCCGGAAGATAGATTGTGAATGTCAATCTGATCGTTTGACAATACACTTTTCTGGACTACAGCGCCTACGTCATTGATTATTTGATAATCCTTAATTGTGGTTGCCGGAACAGGCTGAGCATTAACTCGCGGCGCGTTCAGAAACATTGCCAGAAACGTTGCGATTAAAAAAAGCCCAACAGAACATATAGTGCTGTGGGGGGGGGGTAATTTTTACCCCATTAGTTTGGTGTAAGTGTACCATTGTTATTGGTTTTTGTGGTGAAAAACGAGACGCTAAACTTTACAAAATCCCTTTCACCAAATAAGACGGCATTTTTTTGAAAAAGGTTGGGTAATTAGCAAATTTATTTTTGCTGCTGTTGATATTCCCCATCAATCACCACTTCCAGTTCGCGAAGAATACCATCAATCACCAATAAAAAAAGCGTAGAAATAAAATCGAAAGTTGTATGCTTTGGAAGAAAATTCCTTATTATCCATTGAAAGGTAAACCCTATATACCCAAGCTTTTCAAACCTCAAACGCAGTCAATAGTACGCTTTTCTTAAAAAAACAAAAACCGCTTTTTCTTCTTCTTTTTCTCCACGTACATCTCGCGAATATGGATATCGCCATTTGGCCGGTCCATTGAATTGCGAGGGACTTTTGAAATCTTATCTGCCACATCAAGACCTTCTACCACCTCGCCATAAACGGTGTAATTGCCGTCTAGGAAAGGCGTTCCACCTATCGTTTTGTAAGTTTCGCGTTGTGCTGTAGTATATTTTTTGCCGCTTCGCTGCTCAATAGCATCAAGTTCGGAGTCTGTGTATTTCTTACCCACCACAATGTAGAATTGACAACCGCTCGACTGCTTTTCAGGATTGTTGTCCCGAGCAGCACCGAGCGCACCACGCTTATGATAGTATTGGTCTTGGATTTCTGCAGGAATTTTATAACCCACATCGCCATCGCCCAAAGCCGCTCCAGGCGCAGCATGCTTTGAATTCGGGTCGCCGACCTGAACCATAAACTCTGGAATAACCCGATGAAAAAGTATGCTGTCGTAGAAATGTGCTTTCACCTGTTTTATCATGTTGTCGCGGTGTTGGGGCGTGCCATCATAAAGCTCCAAGACGATGCGACCGGAATCCGTTTCCATCACGATTTTGGTCTTTTGCGCGAAGCTGCTAAACGCAATAAAAATGATTGCCGAAAGGCTAAGAAATAAGTGTTTCATTTTTTGAAAAATTGCTTGAAAAAGACTCCTTTGATTGGGCTTTTATTTTTTGCTCGGCATAGATTCAACAAAGTACATTCGCCACTATGGCTTCAAATGATTTCGATGAAAATTCCACGGAGAATTTACCCGATACAACGGCAGTAAAAGCCACGCCCGTTTACAGTGTGTTCGACTATGACGCAACGAGCCTCAATGTAGAGCAAAGTCTGAGTGAAGATTATTGCAAGAAATTTCATCAAAATGGGCACATCACTTGGATAAATGTGGACATCCTAGTGCAGGAAGAAGTGGAGCAGCTTTGCAAGAATTACGAGGTGCATCCGTTGTTGATAGAAGACATTATGAGCCAAACGGAAAGGCCGAAAATGGAAGAGGTGGAAAAGGTGATAATTGCAGTATTGCCGATGATGTTTTTCAACAAAAGGAATGGCGAAATAGAGATGGAGCAAGTGAGTTTAATCTTAGGAAAAGACTTTGTCTTGTCCTTTCAAGAAGATGCCAAGCGCGATGTATTTGACAGCGTTCGAAGGCATTTGCGGGATGAAACCAGCAAGGTCCGCCAACGTGGTCCGGATTACTTGATGTACAGCCTTCTTGATGTGATTGTAGATAGCTATTTCGGTGTGATTGAAAAATTGACCGACAGGATTGAAACCCTTGAAGATGTATTGCTAAAGCGACAAAATAAGTTGCAGCTTGCAAGGATTAGTATGCTTCGCCGAGATGTATCTGCGCTACGACGAGCGGTGATGCCGGTGCGCGAATTGATTGCGCATTTTGTGCG
>JBDTKK010000219.1:0-4363 GCA_039935335.1 Chitinophagaceae bacterium | reverse complement strand
GGTGTGTACATATTTTACGCTGTCGAAGGAGAAGGTTATTCCGTCCAACATCGCTATAGGCTTGGATAATCTGTTCTTGACAACTGACGCATCATTTCCAAACAAAGTGTCTCCATTCCTCAAAGCCACCTGTGGTTTAGCAGGAATGTTGGGCCGCGTCTGAAGTGTCAATTGAGGTTTGCAAGCAACCAAAAAAATGAGCAAGAAGACTGAAATAAGGCTTTTGAAGACCGCATAATTTATAGAAGGCATACTTTATTTTTGGAAAGGAAGATAGACGCTGAAACGCTGCAATTGAAGTTCAATTGTTTCATTTACTCATCGATAGAGAAAATGTAGAAACACCGCAAATGGAAACCCGCAGCAGCATTCATTCTTAATGATTTGTTCAGAAATTGAACCCGTCGTTCTGCTTTAAGAAATGAACGTTAATCTTGCACAAATAAGGCAATAAAGCCTGCTTTTTATTTTTAAGAAAACTCAGATCATGTCCTATCGCATTGGTCAAGGAATAGATTTTCATCAGCTTGCCGAAGGCCGAAACTTATGGCTTGGCGGCGTGCATATTCCGCACCATAAAGGTTGTCTGGCACATTCCGATGGCGATGTGTTGCTACATGCACTTTGCGACGCGCTTTTGGGTGCTTTGGGTCTTGGCGATATTGGCCTTCATTTCCCAGATACCGACAATAGTTACAAAGACGCCGATAGTAAAATCTTGCTGAAACGTTGTTATGAATTGGTACAGGAGCGCGGATATTCCTTGGTAAATGCCGACATGACTTTATTGCTGCAAGCCCCTAAAATCAGGCCTTTCGTGAGCCAAATGCAGGAAACCATTGCGGCAATTCTTCAGGTGAATGTAGAAGACATTTCCATCAAAGCGACCACCACGGAGCAGTTGAGTTTTATTGGTCGGGAGGAAGGTGTTGTAGCGACGGCGGCGGTGATGATAGTGAAGGAAAAAAGCTAAAATCCTCGCATCAAATTCATTACTTTTAACCCGCTACAAAAAAGCTAATGCTATGATAAAGTATGTAATTGCGGCACTTTGCTTGGTCTTAATTAATACTTCCTGTAAAAAGAAAAATGACGACCCTGTAATTAGTGTAAATGATACAACTAAACTCAGCAGCTCCTTTTCTGCAAATATTGGAAGTCGACCATTTAAGGCGACAGATTTCTTCGTCTCCGTCGATAGTATGAATGGACTGATTGTACAAGGAAGTGGGATGATAGGCACCTCAAGTGCTCAGATAATCAATCTTTCTGTAAAGAACTTCCACGGTGCTACAGAATATACAATCAAGGATGATACCAGGGCATCTTACAGCGATGCATTTGCACCCTTTATAGCAGAAACGGGCACTATTATTGTTTCAAAATTCGATAGCCTTCATGTGAAGGGTCAGTTTTCCTTTGAAGCTAAAGGAAGGAATGGCCAACAATCCATCTCATTAGGTTATTTCGACCTTGTACGTTAAAATAATGCCGGGCTTACGGGCTCGGCAAAATCACACACATATCTTTTTGATTACAGCGGTTTGAATTCCCATCGGCCATCTTCTTTCATTTCCGCTTCCTCCAAGATGGCATTGATTCGGGCGCGTGCATCATCATCCAAACCTTCTACTTGCACTTCTAAAAGCTCTTTCAAATCGTTAAGCTGAGTCTTTGCTTTCCCTACAAGCTTGTTGAAAGTATTCTTCAAATTGCCCGCCGTTTCCGCGATGGATTCGCGAGTATCTTCTCCTTTTTCGGGGGCTACCAAAAGCCCGATGCCTACTCCCATTAGCAGGCCGACCATAAATTTTGACATAGTTGTGAATTGATTTTTCGTAGTTAAGATTTTTTGTTAAAGATTACTTAATCGCCACCTCCGCCAAAAAGCTTTGCAAGAATGAAAATGATGAGGCCAATGATGACCACAACTAGTAACACGCCCACCCAAACACCTGCTTTGAAAATCCCAAGGATAGCCTGACAAGAACTAAGTGATAAAATCAGTGCCAACAACGGCAGATAAGCGTACTTTTTCATAGCTATTGATTTTTTTGAGAATTAGATGATGAATTAGTCTTCAATAAGGGCGAATTAAAAATCCGTGCCATTGCAAATTCAAAGGGGTAAAATGCAAAATAAAAAAGCTCAGCTAGCGAACGCAAACAAAACAACTCGATAGGAAGACTTACAAAACAATCGCCTCCCGACTCAAAAAAAGCTTTATGTTGCTCCGTGTTCTCGTGGGTGCTTTACTGATAGACCTTTGCGCTTGCCCCGCAGAAAGTGGTGGCCTTTACGTCAAACTTTGCGCCTTTGCGCGAAATAGCCCAAACCGTAAAAGCTATCTTTGCGCCCCATGCCATCAAAAGAGATTTTACTGAAGGCCTACCGCCTCATGATGACAGCACGCGCTATGGCTGATATCTACGAAGCCAACCGCCCCATTTGCAAATACGTTCACAGCACTTCCCGCGGTCACGAAGCCATCCAGCTCGCTACTGGGTTTCTGCTACAGCCGCACGACTGGGTAAGCCCCTACTACCGCGATGAAAGCATGATGCTCGGTATGGGCTGGCGACCCTACGAAATGATGCTGCAATTATTGGCCAAAGCCGATGATCCATTTACTGGCGGTCGGGCTTACTACAATCACCCCAATAGTCGCCGCGAAAATTTCCCAAAAATCATCCACCAAAGCAGCGCAACCGGGATGCAAGTAATCCCTACAACCGGCGTGGCGCAAGGCTTGGAATACATCGAGAAGCACGGATTGAAAACCTATCCAAGTCCGCCGGTGGCCATTTGTTCTTTGGGCGATGGCTCGGTGACGGAAGGTGAAGTGAGCGAGGCTTTTTCATTTGCTGCCTTGCATTCTTTGCCCATTATTTATCTTGTACAAGACAATGATTGGGGCATTTCTGTAAGTTCTGACGAAGCTCGCACCAACGATGCTTTTGACTACGCTGGAGGCTTTAAAGGCTTGGAAAGAGTTCGAGTTGATGGTTCTGATTTCGAAGAGTCTTACAACACCATGAAGCACACTATTGATTGGGTGCGCAAGGAACGGAAACCAATTTTGGTTCACGCCAAAGTACCGCTGCTAGGGCATCACACGAGTGGCGTCCGCAAAGAATGGTATCGTACAGCGGAGGATTTGGCGAAGCATTTCAAAGACGATCCAGGGCCAAAACTGCGGAAGAAATTACTCAGTCTCGGCGTTAGTGAAGCAGCTTTAGATAAGATTGAAGAAGACGAAAAAACTTTTATAAAAAGAGAGTTTGACGCTGCCGTTGCTGCTCCAGACCCCGACCCTACAGCGGTAGCAGATTGGGTATTTGCACCCACTCCTGTAACAGAAGAAAAAGGGACGCGCATCCCCGAAGGGAAAACCGAAAAAACAGTAATGGTGGATGCCGCGCTTCATGCAGTAGAAGAGATATTGCAGGATAGTCCTGAAGCCTTGTTTTATGGTCAGGATGTGGGGAAAAGACTGGGCGGCGTTTTTCGCGAAGCGGCTACGCTGGCCGATAAATTTGGCGATGATCGCGTGTTCAATACTGCTATTCAGGAAGCATACATCATTGGCTCCACCGTGGGCATGAGCGCCGTTGGATTGAAGCCTATTGTGGAAGTTCAGTTTGCCGATTATATCTATCCAGGACTCAATCAGCTTGTCACCGAAATCAGTAAAAGTTGCTTCCTTTCCTGCGGAAAATTTCCCGTGAATTGCATTATTCGCGTGCCCATTGGTGCGTATGGCGGCGGTGGCCCTTATCATAGTGGTTGTGTTGAAAGCATCTTGACTACAATAAAGGGAATTAAGATTGCCTACCCAAGCAACACCGCAGATATGAAAGGCTTGATGAAGGCTGCTTCTTTAGATCCGAATCCGGTGGTAATGCTGGAACATAAAGGGCTTTATTGGAGTAAAGTTCCCGGTACTGATGAAGCGAAAATGGTAGAGCCGGATCGCGATTATGTTCTGCCCTTCGGGAAAGGGAATATCGTTTTAGCTGCCGATGAGGAAATGCTCGATAATGGCGAAACGATGTGCATTATCACCTACGGAATGGGCGTGTATTGGGCAAAGGCTGCAGCGAAAAATTATCCAGGAGCTGTTGAAATCATTGACTTGCGGACGCTTTATCCTTTGGATGAAAACTTGATAATGGAGACTGTTCGGAAGCATGGCAAATGCCTTGTATTGACCGAAGAGCAGCTCAACAATTCCTTTGCAGAATCGCTGGCTTGCAGGATAGCGCAACAATGCTTTACAAGCCTGGATGCGCCAGTTCAAACACTTGGTGCCATGGATTTACCAGCAGTACCGATGAATATCGGCTTGGAAGCAGCTATGTTG